>JAQVGZ010000117.1 GCA_028696455.1 Desulfotomaculaceae bacterium
CCATCGTTAACAATTGCGTTTACCATTGAGGTCACCTGCACAGGAGTGGCCAGCACAGGTCCCTGTCCAACACTGCTGTTTACCAGATTATTAGGCGCTGCGATCAATGTAAGGTCCTGGCGCCGATCGGGTGATATCGGGTATCCGATGACAGTCTGGTTGTCAAGACCCAGCCTTTTAGCATATTCAATTATCTTTTGGGCGCCCAGGCTTAAGCTTACCCGGGCAAAAACAGGGTTGCAGGATTTAGCAAATGCTTGCAAGAAAGTTATGCTGCCGTGCCCTACGTCCTGCCAGCAGTGAATTAATTTTTCATTTGCCCCATTGCAGGTAAACTGATTCTCAGGACTGATCACACCTTCCTCAAGGGCGGCAGCAGCAACCACTATCTTAAATATTGAGCCGGGTGGGTATAATGCAGTGCAACGGTCAAAAAAGCGTTCTTCCTCACCAGGTTGCAAATAGTCTTCCACCTGTGCAGGATGATAGGCAGGTCGACCGGCCATTGCAAGCAGGTCTCCCGTTCCGGCCTCCATGACCACAACTGCGCCATTTGGTATCTCCTTGTCCATCACATCTTCGACAATGCTTTGAATACGTGCGTCTATAGTAAGCACTAGATCCTGTCTACTGCTGTCCTTGACATCCTCCTCTACCGATAAAACGGAGCCATTTAAAAGGTTTCCACCCGCGTCGTAAAAGACCCTCACCGCGCGCTCAGGTCTTATCCCTTTCAATTCCTGTTCGTAAAAAGCTTCAAGACCTGATTTACCGACTAAATCGCCATAACGGTACAATTTTTTACTGCACCCGCTTAACAAAGCAAATTCATCCATCGAGGAGATCTTACCCAGATGTCCGACTACCTGTGCTGCCAGTGGTCTGTCCCCATAACGAAAGCAGATGGGCAGGACTGTCACACCTTTTAAGTCGCGTTCCTTAATAGCGACTGCCTGTTCCGGCGATAATTTCAGCGGCAGATAGCAAGGTATATCGCTTATTAAACCAGTCAAAACCTCACGAGGTGTTTCTAGTATCCCTGAGAGAATCTGCAGTACCGCATCCTTATCATCAATCAGTGCAGGAAAGACAACTACCCGCTCCTCAATTATTTCACCAGTTATAGGCGCCAGGTTCCTGTCCAGGATCTGTCCCCTGCATGCTTCTTCGAGCGCAACGTAGCTGCTTACCTGCTCCAAGGTCATAACGGCGTATTCTTCCCCGTCCCGAACTTGTATAAACCAAAGCTTGACCACGAGCAGACTAAGAACAAAGATAAAAAAACAAAAAGCTGAAATCAGCCTTTTCCGTTTTCTCAAATCCAATTTCTTTCATCCATCCCAACATTTGTTTATATGATAAGGATGACCTGCAATTACCATAGTTATACGCAAATATCTCTATTGTTTTATTAACAGCTTTAAAAAAAGTAAGAGTAGGAGCGCCAATTGGTATCCGGGTCAACTACACATACCAGAAAAAGCAATGGAGAACTTCGATTATGGTGGGGCAAGATAAAAGGAGATACATTAGGAGGGTATTAATTAAGCCCGGCATTGTAGACTTGGCGCCGGGCAGAAAAAAGAAATACAACTTAATCTAATGGTTTTCTCATCATTGAATAAGTGGCTAACTCACAATCAACAGGTATTTTTACAATCTGTTGCGGGTGCGGGGCAACTTCCAGAGCATTACCTTCTTCATCATAAATTGCCTTAATTTGTTGCTGCACGGGGCTGCCCTTTGGGGTAAGAAACTCTACCTCGTCACCAACTGAAAAACGATTGCGCTGTTCAATAACGGCTAGACCCGTCCTGGAATCGTAACCCCGGACCAAACCGATAAAAGAGTAGCTGCGCCGGTATATTTTACTGCTATAGTGCTGGCCTTCTACCCCCGGCCTTCCAAAAAGGAAACCGGTGGTATATTCCCGGTGGCTAACTTTACTAATTTCCTCTAGCCATACCGCGGGGTCAAAACTTTTTTTCCCTACGGAAGGATAAGCATCCAGAGCCTCCCGGTAAGCTTTTACAACCCCAGCCACGTAATGAATGCTCTTCATCCTCCCCTCGATCTTAAAACTATTGATCCCTGCCCCAATAAGCTCCGGAAGCTGTTCAATCAGACAGAGGTCTCGTGAACTTAAAATGTAAGACCCTTTTTCATCTTCTTGAAATGGAAGAAATTCCCCTGGCCTTTTTTCCTCAACGAGGGCGTATTTCCAGCGGCAGGGCTGGGCACAATCTCCCCTATTAGCACCTCTTCCGGTAAGGTAGCTGCTTAAGAGGCAGCGGCCGGAATAAGCTATGCACATAGCGCCATGTACAAACATTTCCAATTCAATTCCCACTCGCTGACGGATTTCTTTAATTTCCGCTAAAGAAAGCTCGCGGGACAGAATAATCCTGGAAATCCCCATTTCCTCCCAGAAACGGGCTGCAGCCCAATTGGTCGTATTAGCTTGTGTACTCAGGTGCACAGGAAGGCCAGGGTGAAGCTTACTGACCAGACTAGTTATTCCCGGATCCGATACGATAATCCCATCTACCCCTAACCCTTGTATGAAATCAAAATAATCCGGCAAAAAACTCAGGTCTTTATTATGTGCAAAAATATTTACCGCAACATACACCCGGACGCCTTTTGAATGGGCAAACCTTACTCCTTCGCCCATTTCTGCCTCGCTGAAGTTACCTGCCCCAGCCCGCAGGCTAAAATGCTGTCCGCCTACATATACTGCATCTGCACCGTAAAGCACGGCAATCTTTAATTTTTCCAGATCCCCGGCAGGGGCAAGCAACTCGGGTCGATTCACGGTAAATACCTCTCTATGTTCGAATTATGTTCATCTAAAGTGTTTGCAAAGGCGTGAGTTCCGTCTGGCCGGGCAACGTAATAAAGGCAACTGGTTGCTGCCGGCTTAACCGCAGCAAGCAACGAAGCCCGGCCCGGCATGGCAATTGGCCCGGGCGGCAGGCCGCTTATCCGGTAGGTATTGTAAGGTGAGTCTACTTGCAGGTCCTTGTAGTATATCTTCGGCTGGTGCGTCCCCAGTGCATATTGCACTGTTGCGTCTACCTGAAGTGGCATGGACTTTGCCATGCGGTTTAAAATGACCCCGGCAATGTACGACTTTTCCGAATCAAATACAGCCTCCCGCTCTAATAGTGACGCAATGGTTACCGCCTGGTGCAAGGTCAACCCTGCTTTTTGCACCAGCGTAAGATAGCCTAATTCATCTACTTCCTTATTAAAACGCTGTAACATCATCTCAATTATAGAACTTTCACCGCAACCTCTAAAGACCTGGTAAGTATCAGGATATAGATACCCTTCAAGACGCTTTTCATTATTGGGTAAACCTTTAATAAAGGAATAGTTAAATTCTTCATTTGCAACTGCCCAATAAAAACGTTCACGGTCAATCAGCCCCTTGCTCACAAGCAAATCAGCAACCTGAGCAGTTGTATAACCTTCAGGAATGGTAAAAGATAGAATTGCCAGGCGACCGTTAACAAGTTCAAAAAGAACCTCTGGTGTCGAAAGTCCGTTACTGAGACTATATTGGCCGGCCTTGATTTGCCCATCCATGCCCTTCCATCTAGCGTATAGGCTAAACATAAAAGAACTCCGCACTAAATTTTTCTCCTGGAGCAACGCCCCGACCTGCCGGGCAGCAGCCTGGGGGGGAATTGTAACTACCACATCAATGGCTTGTCCCTGAGGTGCTATAGGCAGCAGTAAAACCAGTACAACAATGGCAACCAGACAAAAAAAACCAGCCGGGATTAATAAATAGTATTTATACTTCACCGGCGGTCTATTTATTGTAATCTTTTTTTTGAACTTGTCCATAACAACTAGTACCTTTGTTTTATAAAAGTGATTATTTTTTTATATTTTACCATAATCATTATAAATTCAAAAGATACTTTGGCTGTCCAATATTTTCCTTATATAAACTAAAGGTTACAACAACAAAATATTATCGTCCGGCAAGGCCTCTATTCCACAACTGATCTATTCGAAAGGTTTACCATTTACCGTACTGCCGGGTTGAGTGCTGTTATTGTCACCATTAATATTCCGGCCTTCTTGTTCACCAGGTGGTTTGTTACCTGAAGTTGGCTCGGAAAAACCTGCCGGCTGTGGTATCGTAGAAGGAGAAATTTGCGGTAATTCCTGCTCCAATGTTCCTACAGCAATTATTTTGTTCACTGGTCTATATTCACTGGAGGGCAACCGCTCCCTTTTTTCTTCTATCCCGTTCAGACTGATAATACGCTCCGCTGATACTCTAAACCCTTTAGCCCCCACCTGCTTCACAACTTGCTCACCTTTTGGCAGATTGGGGTCGTTCTCGTAAATAACTTCAGGCTCAATCTCCTGAGTAACCCAGGTGTTTATCTTAACATTCCGCTTATAGGCGGTATTCCCGTATAACTTAAAACCAACAGTGCCCCCAGATACAACAGACTTAATAAAAATACAGTTATCCGTACTATTACGAAACTTGAAGTCCAAATTATCGTACACCACGGTGGCATCACGGCCAATTGGAATATAGCTGACCGGTAGAGAGTGGTTATAACGTTCTACAATATCCAGGCCGGCTAATAAGACGCAGTTATAAAGCGTAGTCGATACCTGGCAAACACCGCCTCCCAAACCATCAACAATTTCATTATTAACAATTACCGGGGCATTTTTATAGCCCGCTTCTGAACTGCGCGGCCCAACAACTTTATTAAAGGAAACCTCGTGTCCCGGAAGGATAATCTGTTCGTCGAAAGCCTTTGCCGCCACACTGATATTATAAGTACGGCTTACTTTACCAGAATCAAATACAGTGGAATATGCGGCAAGCAATCCGTTTACTCCCATTGATTCAACCATGCTGGTTGAGCGGGCCGCCGGAATTGTAACAAGAGAAAGCTCCACTTCTAACTTTTTATTTTCAGTTAGTACGGTTACAAGGTCTCTCTTTAGTTTATCCAGGTTAACACCAGTACCATCCTGAGCAGGCATAACAGTGACGTTGTCGTTACCACTAATATGAAAGTTAGCATCTATGGGCTCTACTGTAACCCCTCTGGTTATTTCTTTA
>JAQVGZ010000033.1 GCA_028696455.1 Desulfotomaculaceae bacterium
CCAGCAGCCTGCCCAGAGATTACTGAAGCAGTGGGCATTTCTCCCGGCCGTAAGCGCTCTATGACCCGGTAAAGCCCGCAGCTTCCCTCAGTCACAGCGTAGCCGTCCATTGCCGCCTGCGCGAACGGGGGCAGGTCATGCTCCGCTGTAATATCCCGGGAAACAACACGCCCTAACGCTTGCAGCAGGGGTAAAGGCTCTGCTGGCAAGGTTGTCACTTCGTTTAAAATAATATCCTGAGCCTTTTCTAGCTCAATATTCTTAAACACCTGCTTCACCCACTTCCAAGTTAGATTCCTACCGCCTTACCGAAAGCACAGGCCGGATAGCGGCAGATAGAGCATTCTTCACATAGTCCACCTTGCCCCAGCGCTACCATATCTGACTTAGTCAAACGCTCTCCGGTAAAAATGCGGGGCAGCACCAGGTCAAAAACAGTAGTCTTGTTAAACATCGCGCAGCCAGGCACACCGCAGATTGGTACTTGCCCCAGATAAGCCAGCATAAACATTGAGCCAGGCAATACCGGCGCGCCATAGGATACAACATCAGCTCCGACTGCTCTAATACCGGTTGGGGTCACATCATCCGGGTCTACCGACATTCCTCCGGTAAGTACCACCAATTCTGCTCCTTCACCAATGAACCGGCGAATTTCCGCGGTAATCAGATGCGGGTCGTCAGGCACAAGGATATGCCCGAATAACCTGGCGCCAAAGGACGCTACTTTTTCGCTAATAACGCTTGTAAAGCCGTCCTCAATCCGTCCGGAGTAAACCTCGCTCCCGGTGGTTATAATGCCAACCGCAAGCGGCTGAAAAGGCTTTACAGATAATAAAGGCTCCGTCTCACTGCATATTTTTCCTGCTTCATCCAGGACTTGACGCTGGATGGTTAGTGGAATAACTCTGGTTCCGGCAACAAGCTGATCCTTGGATACCACCCGGTTATTATGTAACGTGGCCAACACCACCCCGTCCAGGCTGTTGAGTTGGTTCAACCTGTCGCCCCGCACCTTCAGCATGCCGTCGTAAGAGGCCCGCAGGTTTACTTTACCCTGGTTTGGCTCACCCCTAGTTATGCCTGGCCCGGCGGCAAGCAGGGCCAGGCGCATAGCCGCTTCATCTTCATGGACGAGATCAGGTGAGCTTTCCCACACATAAATATGCTCTTTTCCTAAATCACGAAGTTTAGGAATATCTTCCTCAATTAACATCTGACCTCTCCGGAAGGCACGGTCTTTTTCACGCCCAGGGATAATTCTGGTAATATCGTGACAGAGAACCATACCAACTGCATCTGCTACAGGTACCTTCAACATATAATTAACCTCCTAAATTTTTGCTCCAGACAGACAGTGACTTTTTTTCTGTCAATGGGATGTAATTTGCAAATTTTTATTTATTATTTTAGTTAGTTAGCATATTAAACTGCTCCTGCAAAGTTTTTGACAGTACCTGGAATGTGTGTTATTATTCTTCTAACTTTCCAGAATAATATTGAAAGGAGCAAAAGTTGATTTGGCAGGAACAAGACAGCGCAATAAAATGCAAACTTCGATTAAGAAAAGCTGGCTACTTGATAAAGCAGGACTGCTCTTCTGGCAGAAAGGGTATCATGCCACCAGTATGAAAGATCTTGCTAAAGTATGCAGCTGTAAGCCCGCCAATCTCTATAATTATTTTAAGAATAAAGAAGACATCCTGTATGAAGTGATCAGGAATATTACTGAACAAGGTGTTTCCTCAATTAGACACCTGGAAAAAGATGAAGATACCAACCCTGTTGATCAACTACGGTCACTGATTAAGAGTCATTTCAGCCTTCTGGCGACTATGAAACAGTCAAACATATTGTTATCCGATACAGCAATAAAATACCTGTCCAGTGAGCACCGCATAGAAATTATTAAGTTGCGTGACATATATGATAGTATTCTCTGCAAAATCATTCAGAGAGGTATTAACGATGGCTGTTTTGCCCCAATAGATGTAAAGGTTATTAGTTATTTAATCGCTTCATTAATTATCAGAAGCAGTATCTGGTTCTCAAATAAAGGAAGGTTATCTGTCGACGAGGTCGGTGAGATGATGTTTAACTTCGTTTATAATGGCATCAGAGAGAGACAATAGTCATCACCCAGGATGCCTTAACATAAAACACAAATATATAATTTAACATTGATGTTGGGCTGGCTATTTTCATAAGTTATCCCTGAAGAAAATTTTACCTTCCTAATATTAACAGCCTACTTTACACTTTTCAACAAATGGCCCTTCCAAGCTAATCCTTAACTAGCAATATAAACAAAAAGCTCTGTCCCATCTGTTTTAGAAAGAACAAAGCTTTTTAGAAAAGCTATTTTCTCCTTTCCACAATGGGAGGCACACCAGTTTCCCAATGTACCCTAACGGTCAGGCAACCATACTTATGGCTAAGGCGTACCTGACTCGGAGGATTATTTATAAAAGAAATTATTCGTATTTGCTATTATCCACCAGTTTTCAAGATAACGCGCTCAATTAAATTCGCCACCCCGGCAACATCATCTAATGTAAAGCAGGGCGCTTCACTATCCAGCGGCACATCGCTTACCACAGCAAGCAGTTCCTCTCGCGGGATAGCCGGGCGCTCACTGACCACATGACGATAGACTTCTATCTTGGGCCACTTACCTCTTTTATATCCCTCAATAATGATCAGATCTACTCCGTCCATCATGGAAATTACTGCCTCCGGCCCGGGATCTGACTCATAACTTCTAGCCAGGGAAACACCACTTGGTGTGGCTAGGACCACAACCTCCGCTCCAGCCCGCGCATGCCGCCATGTATCCTTACCCGGTTGATCTAATTCAACGTGATGATGGGTATGCTTAATAACTCCAACCCGGTAACCGCGCCTTTTGAGCTCGGTAATCAACTTTTCCAAAAGAGTTGTCTTACCAGAGTTGGAATACCCGGCCAGACCAATTACTGGAAGGCTATTTCCCATAATATACTACTCCACATTTTGATAATCTACGATATAAAAATAATATATATGTTAAGAATTCGTGTCAATATTAATAACATCTTTTCAAAAATTTAAAATATTCACGCAGAGAAATTAACTAAAAGCGTTATAATCATAAAAATTTTGCATTTGTTGTTGTAATTAAGTCGGGCTTGTGATAGTATAATCAAAAAATAATTCTCCGAGCCAGTTGAACCTAAGACCTGTAGGACGGTTGACTGGACGTCAAGGTATACTGGGAAACCAGTGTGCCTCCCATTGCGGAAAGGAGAAAGACTAGCTAATAAGGCTTTATCCTTTTCACAAAGTGATAAAGCTTTTATTTTTATGCATGTAACACTTCGGTTATAAGAACAAGCGCGTCTATACGATTAATGGTCATTAATTAACTTATTAATTAGTAAGTAAGGGGGGTGTACCATTAGAGGTAGGCAGTCTTAAATTTAACTTACCCTTAGGGTTTTGTTTTTTATTAGATTTATCAACTGAGAAATTCACCCCATCCCAACTCGGTATATTAGTAAAATCCAATACCTTATTCTTGATGTGAGGTGTAGATTTTGCGGGTAAGTTAAGCGGCTTTAGTTTTACGAACTAATAAATAGTGGAGGATGAGCAAATGGAGAAGATTCAAACTGACTGTGGCTTGTGCATTAACTGTTGCGGCATTGATTGCTATGTGGAAGATGGCAAGCTGGTTAAGGTGGAAGGCACGCCGGATCACTGGTTGAACAAAGGCGCCATATGCGCTAAAGCCAAATTTCTGGTAGAAGCAACCTATTCCCCAACCCGCTTGAAATACCCAATGAAAAAGGTTGACGGGAAATTCCAGAGAATATCCTGGGATCAGGCATTTGAGGAAATTGGCTCTAAATTACTGGAATTAAAAGAAAAATACGGCGCCCGCACCCTGGCTACCTGGACCGGTTCAGTGGGCGTCGAGCACTTCGAGATGGCGGCTTTTAATCAGCGTTTAGCCAAAGCTTACGGTAGTCCTAATTTCTTTAACCCGGAAGGCATTTGTTTCCGCACCCGGATCCTGGCCCGCCAGATTACCTTTGGCCGCTATCCAGTGGAGCAACCACGGAATGCCAAATTGATCATTCTGTGGGGGCATAACCCGGATGAGAGTTACTTTGTTATTGGCAATGAAATCCGCGAGAGACTCAAGAAAAATGAAGTAGAGCTAGTTGTTATTGACGTGCGCCGGATCCCGCTCGCAAAAGAGGGTCTCTTCCTACAACCCCGACCAGGCACTGATGCTGCTATCGCCCTGGCTATGATGAATACCATTATTGCAGAAGATCTTTATGATCATGAATTCGTTGAAAAATGGTGCACTGGATTTGATAAACTGGTCGAACACGTCAAGAAATATACACCGGAAAAAGCTGAAGAAATCAGCGGCGTATCGGCAGCGGAGATAAGACGGGTCGCACGGATGTTTGCAAATGTCAAGGAAGCTGCCATTCTGGAAGGTGTGGGCCACCTGAACCAGTATCAGAATGGCCTCCAGACAGAAAGATGCTTTTGCATCTTGATGGCCATCACCGGCAAAATCGATCGTCCTGGTGGATGGGTCACCTGTCCGCAAATTCGCCTGGCTGATCTGCGCGTGCCAGTTGAGGAAAAAAACCTTGGCTTCGAGGAATACCCGGTATTCCATCAGTTCAACAAGCGCACCCCCCCGTACGGCTCCGCATCAATGATGACGGAAGCTATGATTACGGAAAAGCCGTACCCGATCAAAGCCTTCATCAGCTCGGGCAGCAACCCGGCTTTGACCTTCCCCGATACCAATCGTTTTTTAGAGGCTTTGAAGAATCTGGAGTTATTTGTGAGTATCGATCCGTATATGACTGAAACCAGTCAGCTGGCTGATTACGCTCTGCCCGCCTGCACCTTCTTAGAAGAGACAGGCGTTGGTGGCTTCCCCTATGCGATATCGCACTGCGTCCCCTATATCATGCTGCGTAAAAAAGTTATTGAGCCGCTTTATGAGAGCAGGCCGATCTGGAGTATCTGGAGCGAGCTGGGCCGTAAGATGGGCTACGGCGAGTATTTCCCATGGAAAACAGACGAAGAGGTAGCAGAACACCTTTTCTCCACATCCGGCGTCACGTATCAGCAACTCGTTGACAATCCGAAAGGGTTATATTTCGGCGAAATAGAATATGAGCTCTTTAATAGAGTCGGTTTTTCCACTAACAGCAAGAAAGTAGAGCTCTATTCCGCCCAAATGGAAGAGCTAGGCGCAAGCGGCCTTCCTGAGCACGTCGAACCGGAACAAAGCTATGTGGCGAATCCTGAGATAGCAAAAGAATATCCGGAAACATTGCTCACCGGCGCCAGACATCAGGAATACATCGGCGCCCAGATGCACGACGTGCCTGGCCTGCGGGCGCTGATGCCAGAACCGGCAGCTATGATCAATCCGGTCACCGCCAGAAAATATGACATCATTGATGGTGAAATGATGGGCGTGGAAACACCGCGCGGCAAAATTAAGATCAGAGCAAAGGTAACCGAAGATATCCGACCAGGCGCAGTGTCCATTCCGCACGGCTGGGCACAAGCCAACGTTAATCTCCTGTTAGACTCTAAAGTTAGAGACAAGGTCTCAGGTTATATTACCATGAGGGGAAATGCCTGCCGCCTGGTAAAAATCGACCCTAGCAAATAACATAGGGTTTTTCCAACCGGACCAAATATCTTATACCATAAGAAAAGAAAACCGGCGTCATACTATAAAACAATGATGTATGATGCCGGTGTTATTTTCATAGATAGGGGGGAATCATTTTGTTCGAACTAAAAGAAACATGTACTAAGATGCCGGTAACAAGGTACAGAAAAGGCGTTTTTTCCACTGGAGAAGACCTGATTATCAAGGAGGTACCAGTTACCTTAATTTTAAATAATTTTGAATTTGCTACTATGGTTTGCTCCCCATGCGATCTTAAAGAAATGGCAATAGGCTTTTTATACTCCGAGGGATTGGTGCAACAGCCGGCAGACTTAAAAAGTATTACTGTTGATGAGGCTAGCAAAACAATCAGGGTGGAAACTACGGGAGAAACTTCTCTTGAAGAGAGATTTGTCAAACGTTTGGTCACCACAAGCTGTACCCGGGGGGGACCCTCTCTTTACTTTTTCGATAGTGCTCGAAAAGTCTTCCCCGTCTCCACTGATATAAAAATAACACCCGGTGAGATCCTTTACTTATGTGATGAGGTAGAGAAAGTAACCCCCCTGTTCCGGGCAACCGGTGGCTCGCACAGCGCCGCCCTTTGTACTAATGAAAAAATAATTGTTTATTTTGAAGATGTCGGCAGACACAACGCCGTAGACAGGGTATCCGGACGCTGCTTGTTGTATAATATTGACATGTCAGATAAGATTCTGGTATTCAGCGGGCGAGTTTCCTCCGAGATCTTAATTAAGGTGGCCAAGATGGGCATCCCACTAATTGCTGCCCGCTCAGCTCCTACCGAACTGGCTGTCAATCTGGCAAAAGAATTCGGCATTACTATTGTGGCATTTATCCGCACAGACAAGTTTACTATATACTCGCATGAAAGCCGGGTAGTGGGGAGTTGCCCCTGTTAGGGATAAAGCAGCGATTCAGGTAATAATTTGGGAGAAAATGCCGCCGCATCCACAGGTGGACTAAAACAGGTCATGTCATTTGCGATGCGGCGGGCTAATACTAGCTACCTGTTTACAGTTAGTTATAAATTAGATATTTTTTTCTTTCTTCTTTAAACCGGTTCAAAGCGGGGGCATATTTTTCTTCAATCTGCTGCGGGGTCAGGCCCTGCTCTAAATACTGGCCGATTTTATCCGTGCCCATAATTTTGTCAAACATCACGACGGTCTGGCCGCTTTTGGGCACAGCAAAATTATTCAGCGTGTGCGCGCAGGTCAGGGCGTATATCCCTGTTTTAGCCGGGTTGAACGAGCGGTAGTCTCTGATTTTCAACCTTACCCCCCCGGCTTCTCCCCTATTTTCCGGAACAAAGGTTACCCCCGGCAGCCCCGCACTGTTAAGCAATCCGGCATACTTTTGGGAGTCAATGCCTTTGCCGCCAATCCACTTGAACTTATCTGCCTGAAAAACTCCCGTCCCTTCCCCCAGACCGGTGGCCATATAGCCGAAAACCGCATCCAGATCCGGAATGTTCGGTGAGGTTTGCACCCAGGGCAGCCCGGTGTCCTGGTAAATCATCTTTCTCGTATAGCCTTCCATGGCGATTACTTCCAGGCGGGCGCCGATTTTGCGGTTAAAGAACCGGGCCAGCTCACCGGCGGTCATCCCGTGCGCCATGGGCAGATTGTCAACACCAACAAAGGTCTTGAAGCGGTCTTCCAAAACGGGGCCTTCCACCACATTGCCTCCCAGCGGATTGGGCCGGTCCAGAACGATAACTGGCTTATTATATTTTTGGGCCGCTACCAGGCAGTAATTCAAAGTAGACATATACGTATAGGACCTGGCTCCAATGTCCTGAATGTCAAACACAAGCACATCCACCGGGCGCAGCATCTCCTCGGTGGGCATTCTGGTATTACCATAAAGGCTGTAGACAGGAATACCCAGTTTCGGATGGATGTAGGACTCCACATATTCGCCGGCTTGGGCATTGCCGTCAATGCCATGCTCCGGGCCATAAAGCGCCGTCAGTCGAATAGACTGATCGCGGGCCAGTACATCAATCATGCTGGCGCCCTGGCGGGTAACCCCGCTCTGGTTGGTAACCAGGCCGACCCGCTTGCCTTCGATCAGGTGGTGATATTTGCTCATTAACAATTCATTGCCCAGCTTAAACGGCTGGGCCGCCGGAGTGGTTTCATTTTTTTTACCCGGCGAGGGTGGATTAACTTTGTCCCCCTCCGGCTGCTGCATGCCGGGTAAGTTCTCATTTATTTCTGCAGTCGCCGGCAGTTCGTTGTAGGCCTGGTTATAATCATTCTGACTTATATTATTTTTCCCGCTGCACCCTGCTAAAACAATACCGGTGATCAGCACCACGATCAGTAACGTTAGTTTATTCATTATTTTTTCCCCTTCCATAGTCAGGCTACCCCTTCTTAAAACTCAACCGCATACCTATTTAATCTCTGCCAGACGTGACCGTCATTCTCCAACGGCCCCTATCTTTAGTTTTGGCTTCCAAAAATTTTCCGTGCCTACGGGTCCGTTACAAGTTGCATATGTAACATATTCAATTATTAAGACCGATGAAAAAAGGTTTTGGTTCATGGTAGAAAAAAAATTTGGTTGCTTTTTATTTCCAGCATTTAACCCACACCATAATATTTAGCGCCTTGGGTAAGAATAATACGGTTAATAATTTTAAAAGATGGGGATGAAAATGGCAGAACAGACAACTGTCGAAGAATACCAGAAAGAAAGCGAAAAAGTAATCGACACCCTGGTGTCCAAAGCTCAGGGCGCTTTACGGGACTTTATGACCTTTAGCCAGGAAAAAGTGGACAAGGTCGTCAAGGCCATGGCCCTGGCCGGGCTGGACCGGCATATGGAGTTGGCTAAAATGGCCGTAGATGAGACCGGCCGGGGAGTTTACGAAGATAAAATCACCAAGAACATTTTTGCCACAGATTATGTTTATCACAGCATCAAGAACCATAAAACGGTAGGTCTGATCATGGTGGATGAGGAGGAGGACTACGAGGAAGTGGCCGAGCCAGTGGGAGTGATCGCGGGTGTGACACCGGTAACCAATCCCACCTCCACGGTGATGTTCAAGTCTCTGATCTCCATCAAAACCAGAAACCCCATTATTTTCAGCTTTCACCCCGGCGCTCAGCAGTGCAGCGCAGCTGCGGCCCGGACCATGTTGGAGGCGGCCGTGGCTGCAGGCGCCCCGGAAAATTGCATCAGCTGGATTGACAGCCCGTCGGTTGAATCTACCAGGCGGCTGATGGCCCATCCCGGGGTGGCGATGATTTTGGCCACCGGCGGCTCCGGCATGGTCCAGTCAGCCTACAGCAGCGGCAAGCCGGCCCTGGGCGTCGGGCCGGGCAACGTGCCCTGTTACATCGAGAAGACCGCCAACCTGAAAAGGGCGGTTTCCGATCTAATTCTGAGCAAGACATTCGACAACGGTATGATCTGCGCATCCGAGCAGGGCCTAATCGTAGACCGGGAGGCAGCGAACCAGGTGGAAGACCTTCTGGCGCAAAATGGCTGTTACTTTCTCCAGCCGGAGGAAGTAACGCTGCTGGAGCGGCTGGCCACCGTTGATGGAACTTGCTCGATGAGCCCGGACATAGTGGGCAAGTCCGCGGTCTCCATTGCCGAAATGGCCGGCTTCGCCGTGCCAGCCGGAACCAAAATGCTGGTTGCCAGGCTGGCGGGAGTGGGTCCCGATTACCCCCTTTCCCGGGAAAAACTGAGCCCGATCCTGGCCTACTACGTTGTCGAAGGACCTCGGGAGGGGATCGAGCGCTGCGAGCAGATGGTGGAGTTCGGTGGCATGGGCCACTCAGCGGTAATTCATACCGCCGATGAAAAATTGGTGGAGGAGTTTGCTGGCCGGATTATGGCCGGGCGGATTATCGTCAATGCCCCATCCACCCACGGGGCCATTGGGGATATCTACAACACCAATATGCCTTCCCTGACCCTGGGCTGCGGCTCCTACGGCAGAAACGCCACCACGGCCAACGTCAGCGCCGTCAACCTGATCAACATCAAAAGGGTGGCCAAAAGGCGGGTTAACATGCAGTGGTTTAAAGTGCCGGAAAAGATTTTCTTCGAAACCGGGTCAATCCAGTATTTGTCCCATATGCCCGGTATCAAAAAGGCGTTTATTGTCACGGACCCGGCGATGGTGCAGCTGGGCTACCTGGACAAGCTGAAGTACCACCTGGAAAAAAGAGCGCACCGCCCGGCCATTGAGGTCTTCAGCGAGGTCCAGCCCGACCCGTCTTTGGAACTGGTGCTTAGAGGGCGCGACCAGATGAAGCAGTATCGCCCGGATACCATCATCGCCCTGGGCGGCGGCTCGGCCATGGACGCGGCGAAAGGAATGTGGCTTTTTTACGAGCATCCGGAGGTGGAGTTTGAATTTTTGAAGCTGAAGTTTCTGGACATCCGCAAGCGGACTTATAAATATCCCAAGCTGGGCCGCAAGGCCCGCCTGGTGGCCATCCCTACCACCAGCGGCAGCGGCTCGGAGGTAACCGCCTTTGCTGTAATCGCCGACCACGGACGGGATATCAAGTATCCCCTGGCCGACTACGAGCTGACCCCGGATGTGGCCATCATCGACCCGGACTTTGTCAGAACCCTGCCCCGCACGCTGGTGGCCGACACCGGCATGGACGTGCTGGCCCACGGCATTGAGGCCTATGTTTCCGTGATGGCCTCTGAATACACCGACGCCCTGGCCCTGAAGGCGATCGAGCTAGTGTTCAAATACCTGCACCGTTCCTGGCTGGAGGGGGACCCGGAGGCCAGGGAAAAGATGCACTATGCCTCCACCATCGCCGGCATGGCCTTTACCAATGCCTTTTTGGGGGTCAACCATGCCCTGGCCCATAAGGTGGGCGGGGAGTTTAACCTCCCCCATGGCCGGGCTAACGCCGTGCTCCTGCCCTATGTCATCGAATACAACGCCAGCCCGCCCTCGAAGTTTGTTTCCTATCCCAAGTATGAGTACTTTATCGCTCCGGAAAAATACAGGCAGATTGCCGCTCACCTGGACCTGCCCGCGTCCTCAATTGAGGAGGGCGTCCAGAGCTTGATCGAAGCGGTGCTCAAGTTGAGCCGGTCTTTGGGCATCCCGTCCTCTTTTGCCGAGCTGGGCCTTGACCGGAGGACTTACATGAACAGGCTCAATAGCCTGGCGGAAAAGGCCTTTGAAGACCAGACCACCATCACCAATCCCCGCCTGCCTTTGATCAGCGAGCTGGCGGAGATCCTGCGCAAAGCCTATGACCCGGCGGCTTATGGCCGCGAACCGGCTCGCCCAGAAAAAGAAGCTCCCATCCACACGCGGGAAGCAAGGCCTGAAGAAATAGTCACTCATTAATGCTCCCGGGCTTATCCTGGTAGTAATCTGGCGCGTCAGGCCGTGTCAGTAAAATATCTCACCAATTGTACCGGCAGGACTTCAAAAATGATGAACGCTGCCTGGAGCTAATTAATGCGACATAAAAAAGACCGGCCAAAGTAAAAAGAGTATCCCTCCTGCCGGTCAGTTTTCGTAAAAGGTATGTTGCCTGCCACGATTACCAGGCTACTCCTCAAGGATTTTTCCATCAGTGGTGATCGTTACGATCTGCCACGGCAGCATTTTGCCGCTGTTGATCAGCGCTTGCTTGACCGCGTTGGCCATACCGGCACAGCAGGGCACCCCCATGCGAAGCACGGTGATACTTTTTATATCGTTACCTTTCAATATCGCGGTCAATTTTTCAGTGTAATCCACATTATCCAGCTTCGGGCAGCCAATGAGAGTTATTTTGTTGCGCATGAACTGGTTATGGATGTTTGCATAGGCATAAGCTGTGCAGTCGGCAGCTACAAGTAGGTTCGCCTGGTCAAAGTAAGGGGTGTTAACCCCAACCAGTTTAATCTGACAGGGCCACTGCCGCAGTTGTGAAACATCCAGGGCGGCAGGCCCCGTTGCAGTATAAGCGGGCGCCGGCGGCGCTTCTGCTCTTTCTATTATTCTTTCATGGGTCCCTGAGCACCCGCAGGCAAGCAACCCAGGGTCTGTTCTTTGAATCAACCTCTCCTGGGTACCCGCGCACCCGCAGGCAAACTGCTCAGTAATGTGGTTTTGACCTGCCAGGTGCTTTTTTACCGCCTCTTCGTCAAAGGCGTCGGCCTCGCGCTCCTCTATTTCAATCGCCCCGGCCGGACACTCCGGCAGACAGGCCCCCAGTCCGTCACAGTAGCTTTCAGACACCAGCTTTGCCTTGCCATCAATTATCCGCAGCGCTCCCTCTTGGCAGGCAGTGACACAAATCCCGCACCCTGTGCATTTCTCTTCGTCAATCCTGACAATACTTCTTTTCATCCCGCACACCCCCAAATAAGTCTTTTTTTGTTTAGGTAAGATTATTGTACAGTCTTGAGAATATTAAAATCGGTAACCATAGTTACCCTTAATCAAAGCTAAGGGGTGCACCGGGTAAAATTTATTAGTTCAACAGATCACCGGCCGGGCTCGGTGGCTTAAATTCCCCGGTTATTAGGGAGCCGTTTGTTATTTCGATAAATACGAAAATCATTTATAACTTCCGGCCGGCCATTAAAGAAGCTTACGAAATCAGCCAGGCAATCCAGGGTCTGGGTGCTGATGGTGTGCTCTATCTTTTCGGTTTCCTCCAGAATATTATCAGAAATTCCCAACAACCTCAGAAAGTCCTCCACAATTTGGTGGCGCTCCATTAATTTTTTGCCCCATTGCCGGCCCTTTTTACTCAGCATGATCAGGCCATATTTTTCGTAGTGCACCAGGCTACTGTTGGCAAGCTTCTTGACCATTTTGGTGGCGGAAGGGGGCTGAATGTTTAGTGCCGCCGCCAGTTCAAAAATTCGTGTGGAACTGGTATCCTTGGATAAGCGGTAAATCATTTCCAGGTAGTCTTCCATTGAGGCGGTTAGTTTGTCATCGTCTCTTTTCATGTACTCACGGAAAGTAAAAAATTCTTTTTTCACAACTAACTCACCCACTTCAAACAATATCGCTTATTAAAAGTCTTAACCGGCATATTGTAAAGCTAAACCAAACCCAGTATTCTCGCCGCCTGAGCCGTAATATAACACACGGCGCAGGCAATGCCCAGCGGGATTAGTGCGGCCAGTACCGTCCACTTTGTACTGCCGGACTCTTTTCTCATCGTCCACAGGGTGGTGCTGCAGGGATAGTGCAAAAGGGAAAACAGCATCATACACAATGCGGTTAACCAGGTCCAGCCGTGCTGCCCTACAAAGAGATGGTATAAGTCTTCGATGCTTTGCAGTTCGGTCATGGAGCCGGTGGCCAAATAGCTCATAATCAGGATTGGGAGCACAATTTCGTTGGCTGGAAGTCCCAGAATAAAGGCCATCAGGATAAAGCCATCCAGGCCGATCGCCTGGGCAAAGGGATTTAACCACTGGGCGCTGTGGTTTAGGACGCTCAGTTCACCCACAAAGACATTAGCCAGCAGCCAGGTAACGGCGCCAGCAGGGGCCGCCATACATACAGCACGGCCCAGGACAAACAGGGTGCGGTCTAGTATAGAGCGCATAATGATTTTACCAACCTGCGGCTTGCGGTACGGCGGCAGTTCCAAAGTAAAAGCAGAAGGAACTCCCTTTAGCAGTGTTTTGGAAAGAGTCCAGGAAACCGCCAGGGTTACGGCAATTCCCAACAGAACTATGCCTGACACAATCGCCGCTGTGTAGCAAAAGGCACGCCCCATGCCGAATACCAAAACACCGGCCAGGGCAATGAGCGTGGGAAAGCGGCCGTTGCACGGGACAAAGTTATTGGTCAGCATGGCGATCAGGCGCTCCCGGGGGGATTCAATAATTCTACAGGCAACAATGCCGGCCGCGTTGCAGCCAAAGCCCATGCTCATAGTCAGTGACTGCTTTCCGTGGGCGCCAGCCTTTTTGAACAGGCGGTCCAAATTGAAGGCTACCCGCGGCAGGTAGCCCATGTCTTCCAAAAGAGTAAAGCACGGGAAGAAAATAGCCATCGGCGGTAGCATCACCGATATAACCCAGGCCAAACTACGGTACATTCCCTCCACAAAGAGGCCGTGAAACCAGGCCGGAGCGCTGAGATAATAGCACAGATCGGTTAAACGGTCCTGACCCCAGAACAGCACCGACGCGATTACCGCGGAGGGTACATTAGCCCCTGCTATAGTCAGCCAGAAAATAATCCCCAGCAACAACAGCATGGAGGGGAAACCAAATATCCGGGAGGTAAGGATATCATCCAGCTTTTGATCCCAGTCTATCCCCGGTTTTTCACTGTGGGTAACCACCTTCTGGGCAATCTGTTCGGCCTTGCTGTAGATCGCCTGAACTACAGCATCATTTAACCTAAAAGCCTGATTATGCCTGATTTGCTTAGCCTCACGCAAAATGTGATCAAGTCCGGTGGCCAAATACATCCGCTTCATCCGAGCTCTCACCTCAAGCTGATACGACATTGATCATGCTTAATCAGCCATTTTTCCAGGGCCACGATTACCGTTTCATCCTCATCCAGTAATCTTAGCGCCAGCCAGCGGGCACTGGATTCCTCTCCTACCAGCTGTTTAATTTGCTTTTCCAACTTAATAATACCAGCTTCAATTAGCTCACCGTATCTAACCACACATGGCCTGGTTTGTAGCCTGCCGGTGGCAACTGCCGTAATTGTATCGGCTAGTGTCTCCAGGCCAAGGCCGTCCCGGGCCGCCGTAGCTACCACCGGTACACCCAGCTCACCGGCCAGGGCGTCAATATCCACCCGGATTTTCTTCCTTTTGGCCTCGTCAATTAAATTTACGCATACCGCAACTTTTGGGGTGATTTCCAGCACCTGTAATACAAGGTTAAGATTTCGCTCCAAACAGGTGGCATCAACTACCACTACGGTAGCATCCGGCTGGCCAAAGCAAAGGTAATCCCTGGCCACCTGTTCTTCAACAGAATTTGCCATTAAGGAATAAGTCCCCGGCAGATCGATAAGCTTATATACCAGCCCCTGGTTGATATATTTACCCTCGGCCCGCATTACTGTTTTGCCGGGCCAGTTCCCGGTATGCTGGTTCAGTCCGGTCAGGGAGTTGAAGATGGTGCTCTTGCCGGTGTTAGGGTTGCCTGCCAGAGCGATTACATAGTCGACTTTTGCAGAACCCTTATCAAAGGTCTCTTTATTTGCTCCGGTTCCGCAGGACTGGTGGGTTAGTCCCATGCTCTAAGTCCTCCCTGTATCTGATCAATATTTTGGTACCTTCTTCCTCTCTTAAGGCGATAACAGCACCACGAATTCTAAAGGCCTTCGGGTCTCCTGCAGGACTTACCCGCAGCGCTTCCACCTTCGTGCCCGGAACCAGACCGAGGTCTAGCATTCTTCTTCTGGTTATTCCCTCCGCCTGTATCGAATTCACAACAGCAGTCTTTCCTATGGGCAAGTCATGCAGGGCGATGATATTGGCTCCTGCGCCCGCACGGTTACTCTTCACTTTTTATGCCTCCTTGATCAGGTATTTAGCCACGGCCAACTTTAGCTATATTTTTCCCAAGACAATTTTTAGTCCTGGTTTTCTTTAGAGCCGGTTATCGCACCAAAAATGTTAATGAAAGTTTTACCTTCATTTGGAGTTAGCTGTGGCTAACTTCAGAGACCATCTAAAACATTTTATGTGAGGGCCTTCTGGATGGCTACTTACCTGGCTATTAATAACGCGCTATTCCATAAAATTATATGAAACCCAAATTAAAAAGCAGGAGTCTATTCATATAAATAATGCTGTTCATAATATCGTCTTATAACGACTTGAAGCAGCCCGTGCGGGCTGCTTCAGAAATCGCCATTTATCAAGTTTGGGAAATTGGCTCAATGCTCCAGTCAATTGTTAACAATTCCCATTATCTACCATTTGCTAATCTTCCTTTTGCCAATCAATTAGTCTCACCACAAAATGCTGCCTTAAACCGTACTAAGAAGGTAGTTTCTCCTGGACCGGTCACTATTTCAATTGTCGCATGGTGCCTGGCGGCAATGCTGTAGCATACGGCAAGCCCCAATCCTGTGCCGCTATCTTTAGTCGTGAAAAAGGGTGTACCGATTTTATCAAGCACTTCAGGCGTCATTCCCACCCCTTGATCCTGCACCGATAATACGACATCCCCACCATCTGTAAAGGTTCTTATAGTTAATTTGCCACCGGGCAACATTGCTTCCAGCCCGTTACGCACAAGGTTCAAAATAAGCTGGCGAATTTCTTTTTCGTCAAGGAGTAAATAGGGAAGCTCCTTTAGTACCACCTCAACATACTTGTCAGCATTCATGGCATCGGCTTGAATCAAAGGAAGTAGGGTCTCCACAATGAGGTTGAGGTTATGTCGCTTTAAATCGACCAGCTTGTTCTTTGCCAGTGACAGGTATTCTGTAATAATGGAGTTGGCCCGGTCCAGCTCCCCGATCATAATTTCGAAGTATTCCTTATAATTAACGAAATTCTCTTTTCTCTGAAGCATTTGTAGGAAACCGCGCACGGTAGTCATTGGATTTCTGATTTTGTGGCCAATGCCGGCAGCCATTTCTCCGACCAGGTTCAGCCGGTCGAGCCGGGCGATTTCTTTCTCCATGAGCTTATGCTGGGTTATGTCAACTTCTAAAAACAGTGCGCACTCTTCACCACCGAGCATGATCTTTTCAGCGGACAAGAGTGAATGCCGTAATTCCCCCGTTTTTGTATAGAAGCTGACCTCAACGTTTCTTACTGGTTGTTTCTCATTTAACATACTGATAATTTTCGCGCGGTCCTCCTCGTTTGCCCAAATCATCAATTCTTCAGCAGTATGTCCTAAAACTTCCTCCCGTTGATAACCTGAAGTATTCAGAAAACAATCGTTAGCGTCTATGATTAGGTTATCTGAAACCCTTGTGATCACTAATATACACGGGCTGGAATGAAAGATTTTAGAGAACCGCTCCTCTGACAAACGCAGCGCTTCCAGAGTCAGCTTCTGTTCGGTGATATCACGGATGGTTTCTATGGCCCCAATAAAGTTTCCACAATCATCATATAACGGCGAGGCAGCTCCCGACAAATAAGCTCCTTTTTTTCCATCAATAATGGGTACAAACGCCTGAGCAGATAATTTATGGTCTTTTCTTTCAAAACTCAGGTACTTCTGCTCGATTTCTTTATTCTCCGCAAAGACAAGGTCAATTAGGATAGGTCGTGGTTTTTTATAAAATACCTTGCCGTAGGTATAATCACCCTTGCCGACAATATCTTCCTCCCGCACTCCCGTCATAGCTTCCATCGCCCGGTTCCAGGTAACCACCTTGCGCTCCTGATCAATCACAAAGGTGGCGTCCGGCAGGAATTCGAGGATGCCCTGCAATCGCTTTTGGATGGTACGCAACTCCTGCTCCACCCGCTTGCGCTCGGTTATATTAATCCCCAGCCCTAATACCAGGGGAGAGCCGTCTAAATCAGTGAAGGGTGAATCAAAAATCTGATAAGTCTCTCCATTATCGCTGGTCCACTCCCATCTTACGGTGGCATTAGTGTCAAAAACGCTGAATGTGGGGCACTTCAAACAGGGGTTTGCCTTCCCTCGAAAAACCTGGTAGCAAGTCCTATCGTTTGGGTTACCAAAGTGCTCTCGGAAACGACGGTTGGCAAAGCGAAATGAATGATCCCGCGCAATTAGACAGACATAGGCAGGCAGCCTGTCCAGGAGGGAAAAGAGCCTTTGCCGTTCACTATACAGCATTCTTTCCATCCTTTTTAACTTGGTAATATCTGTGGCAATTGTCAGGCGAACAATTCGGCCATCTGTCCATTGGATGGTAAGATCATGGCAGTGGAACCATCTTCCATCGCGTTTATTCTGAAACTCCCGGCTGTACAAACCGGCGGGGGTGCCATCATGGCCCAGCAATTTATCATTGCTGCAAAAATTACAGGGACCGGATTGGCTTGCGTGATACGCATGCCAGCAGATTTCCCCCGCAACAACACCAAATTTATTGCGCATGTATTGATTAACAAAGAGGATTTCATATGTCCCCATATCTACAACACAAACTGCTGCGTCGAGGCTTTCTAACACCTTAATAAATCTTTCGTGAGATTTTTTCAGTGATTGCCCTGCCTGTTTGCTCCTGGTGACGTCCCGGAGTACGCTCTGCATTACCGTCTTACCCTGAATATGCAAGGGAGCAATGGACACTTCCACATATATGACTGTACCATCAAACCGAAGTAACTTTCCCTCAAGCATGCGGAAGGTTTTTCCTTCACTTTGTACTTGTCGCCATGTTTCATTGATAATATCCCGGCTGGCCGGAAGAATAAAGTCTATCACCGGTTTTTTCAGGAGCGTCTCGGCGCTTGGTGCGCCTAAGAGCTTTACTCCAAGATTATTTGCAAAAATAAGTTTCTCCCAGCTATGCACAAAAATAGCATATGGTGAAAACTCAACGAGTTGTTGGTAGAGCTCTTCGCTACCAATTGATTCATCAATTAGTTGTTCTTCAGTATTATCATAATCTTCCATTTTTTATCCTTCATCAGGTTTATGTATTTATCAATAACTGCGAAAAAACATAATTTACCAGTTTTACAACTAGACAATTATTCCTCTAGTTTGTCATAATTCTATTAAAGTTTAAATATTCCTTTATCAGATAGTTAGTTATTTTCCTCTCAAGATATAAACAATTTTCTATTGATCAAATATAGATTTTTCTAATAAATTTGAGATGCCAGCGTAATAACAAAAATACCAGGAAGTAAACTAAAAATGAATACCAGAGAGACCATCCCTTCAGAATAATAAAACCATAATGTACTGCCGCCCACTCGTAGCTAACAGAGAAAGCAGTCCAAAATACCAGATATTTAATAAAAGTATTATTGTCTTCCGGCATAAAATTTAAGAAGATAATGGCAAATGATGGTGGCAATAAGGCATCAATAAATACGTCTTCGAACTGCAATCCTGGAGCTGTGAAATCATATAAATCAATTATTTCACCAACAATGATATCAGTATTAATGGTAATAGCGGCAAAAATACCCCAAGTAATATAAATTTCTTTCCAGGAAAGTTTTTTGGGCATAAACCAAATACATAAAAGGTTAAAGATTATTGTAACAATAACAAAGTACATGTTATATCCTTTCTGTTCATAAGACCGGCTCCTATCCTGGACACCATATCCTATAGTTTAACCGGAATTATTGCATATACTTAATAAAAAAATATATTTATAAAGCCAGTATCTCCCTGTCTTTTATTAAGTTTCAGAGGTAATAATAGATTTAAAATTAATTTTACCATTGAACTTTTATTTTGGAAGAAGGTGTATAAAACGTCGGTTCTGGCCATTGTTTTACAGTAAGCTGGGTGGCATGGGCAATACTGGCGGATAAAAAGCGTTGGAGAGAATTATTTCCTGTATCAATACTGGCTGTGTCTTTAGGCTTATTAAGTGATGTATTAATGCAGTTCTATCCGTTATGGGAATATAATGGGGGCCACCTTTTAGTCTCCAATTTGTTCGATGATTTTGGCTGTTACATAGTAGTACCATATTTATTTATTCAGTGGCTGCCGGAGAAAAACACTTTTTGGACTTTATGGCTTTATTTTTTTGTCTGGACAGGATTTGCGGTGGGTATAGAGGTATTTTTTCTTATCACCGGCAGCATAAGCCATAATTATTGGTGGAAACTCCAGTGGTCTTATCTCGCCGATTGGATATTATTCTGGATATTTTATAAGTACTATAAAATCTTTAAATTTGGTAAACTCTCCCCATCTAAATATCTAGATTAACGGGCAGTGTCCTTCATTGAAAGAGACACCCTGCCTCTTTCCAAATCTACCGATAGAACCGATACCTTAATAACGTCACCTACTGATACCACATCCATCGGGTGGCGCACGCGTTTATCGGACATTTCTGAGATGTGGATCAGCCCATCGTTTTTTATCCCAATATCAACAAATGCGCCAAAGTCCACTACATTCCGGACAACTCCGGTAAGTAACATACCTGACTTAAGATCTTCAATACTCAAAACGTCTGTGCGGAATACCGGCGCCGGGAGCTCATCCCGGGGATCCTGGCCGGGGCGGAGCAGGCAATCCACAATATCTCTTAAGGTTGGGACGCCGGCGCCCAGCTGCGCTGCGATTTGTTCGACATCAGAATGAGCAATTTTGGCCCTGGTATTTGGCTGGCCGATGTCATTGATTCCGGCGTCAATCAGCTTAAGGAAGCGGTGGGTCAGGTCATAAGACTCCGGGTGGATGGCTGTGGCATCCAGCGGGTTCTCCCCATTGTTAATGCGCAAGAATCCCGCGCACTGCAACAGGGTCTTTGGCCCGAGCCGGGTTACTTTCGATAGCTCCTTACGCTGCTTAAACCCGCCATTTTCCTCACGGTAGCTGACAATATTTTCGGCAACGGCAGGTTTTAACCCGGCCACATAGCTCAGCAGCTGCGCGGAGGCCGTATTGAGGTCCACCCCCACATAGTTTACGGCTGACTCCACCACCTCAGACAACTTTTCATTAAGTTGTTTTGGGGGCAGGTCATGTTGGTACTCCCCTACACCGACTGCCCGGGGCTCTATTTTCACCAGTTCGGCTAAGGGATCCTGGACGCGGCGGGCTATGGACACCGCGCCGCGCTCTGACACATCCAGGACAGGCAATTCTTTCTTGGCCAGCCTGGAGGCTGAGTATACACTGGCACCGGCTTCGCTGACAATGGTATAGGACAAGCCGGGCTGGTTGTATGTCCTGATAAAGTCCGCAACAAACACTTCCGTTTCCCTGGAGGCGGTGCCGTTGCCGATCACAATTGCCGTGACCCCATGCTTTTTCACCAGACGGGATAGGACCGCTTGCGCTTCCGCTATTTTATTCTGGGGTGGAGTGGGATAAAAAACTCCCGCCTCCAAAAACTTGCCGGTCTGGTCAATAACCGACCACTTACAGCCAGTGCGATAGGCCGGGTCGATCCCCAGCACGACCTTGCCACGCACCGGTGGCTGCAGCAAAAGGCTCCGCAAGTTTTTGGAAAATACGTTGATTGCCTGGGCCTCTGCTTTTTGGGTCAACTCATTGCGGATATCCCGGGCCACGGCAGGGGATATCAACCTTTTATAGGCGTCTTTGATGGCCTTCTTCACATATTCAGTGGTGCCGGACCCCGCTTTTAAAAACTTTCTGCTAATCCACTGGTGTATCGGACCTTCATCTACCTCAATGGAGACACTCAAAACTTCCTCTCTTTCACCCCGGTTAATCGCCAGCACCCGGTGCGGGACCAATTTACCAACCGGCTCTTTATATTCGAAATAGTTGCGGTAGACTATATCCTCAGCCTTTTTGCGCCCGCTGGCAGCCAGGACGCCCCTGCGGCGAGTATATTCACGCACCCAACCGCGCACATCAGCATCTTCGGCGATACTCTCGGCAATGATGTCGCAGGCCCCCTGCAGGGCCGCCTCAGCGCTGGGGACCGCGTCGGACAAATAAGCCTGCGCCTCTTCCTCCGGGCGGCCCGCCTGGGGGAAGGACATCAGGAATTCTGCCAGCGGCTCAAGGCCGTTCTCTCTGGCCACGCCGGCCCTGGTTTTACGTTTGGGCTTGTAGGGCAGGTACAGGTCTTCCAGCTGGGAGAGCCTGTCACAGCTCAGGATCCTGGCCTCAAGCTCGCTGGTCAGCTTTTCCTGCCCGTTAATCAGGCGGATAATTTCCGCCTTTCGCTGCTCCAGGCTGGTGTAATGCCGGTACAGCTCATCAATATCGCGGATCTGCTCTTCGTCTAGCTCGCCGGTCTGCTCTTTGCGGTAGCGGGCAATAAAAGGGATGGTATTGTCGTCTAAAAGCTTAATGGTTTGCTTTACTTTATGCCGAGGCAGGCCGGTTTCTTTTGCTATAATCTCAACCAAATCAACCTGATTTTTACTCAATATCTATCTCCCCCTTCTAGTGCCATTATTTATGAATGACCAGCTCATCCAAGGCTTTTCGTGCCTTACTAACCTTTGTTTCCTTTGCGTAGCCCAGCGGGGTGAAGGCAACCGGCTCCATCGAGTCATCCAGCCCCAGAACCTCTTTTGCCGCCTGCAGGTTAAAGGCAGCAATCCAGCAGGTCCCGAGTCCCTGGTCTGTGGCTGCCAGGATGATGTGGTCCATTACAATGGCAGCGTCTACATCACTATAATTCTTTTGATCATTACGCACCCAGCACCTGCCCGGTATGGAGCAGACGCAAAGGGCCAGAGGAGCCTCGCTAAACCATTCCCTGTCGTATATTCTTTTCAAATCTTCTTTGCGCCCGCTTGTATCGATCACAATAACTTTAAATGCCTGCCGGTTCGCCGCTGTAGGCGCCAATACAGCCGCATCCAGGATGACCGCCAGTTTCTCCTGCTCCACCGGGTCTGGCTTGTACGATCGCACACTGTGCCTCTTTTTGATCACGTCTAAAAATTCCATTGCTTCTAAACCTCCTTTTTACTATTTAAATATAGTTTGTCCCACTGACAGTATGTATTCTAACATATTATTGATTATACTGCGCCAGCCCAGTTAAATTATAATTTGCTTTAAAGAACCAGGGGGACGGTTCGAGACCACTGAAAAAGTACCCTTTTAAGCTGCCTTGGCGTCTACCCCAGTCCAATTTTGTCGGCTAATCAGCAAAAGCAGTGTAAACAACATAAAAAAATAAGCATTTAA
>JAQVGZ010000005.1 GCA_028696455.1 Desulfotomaculaceae bacterium
ACACCAGGCTTCCCGGTAGCGCGGGCGTAGCCGTCAGCCGCATGGGCTGCCCCCTGCTCGTGCCTGCAAAGGATATGACGAATTTCAGCAGAATATAGGGCATCATAAATCGGCAATACCTGACCTCCGGGGTAGCCGAAAATAGTGTCCACTGCTTCCGCCTCTAAACTTTTTATTAAGATTTCCGCCCCGGATAGCTTCACACCGCACACCTCCACATTAGTCCTTGACAATTGCCCCAGTGCTGGCCGAGGTAACATGGCGGGCGTAACGTGCTAGATAGCCCTTCTTAACTTTTGGCTCAGGGGGTTGCCAATTTTTCAAACGGTCAGAGATCTCATCCTGGCTCAGGAGTACATTTAAAGAATTGTTCGGGATATCAATATCAATAATATCCCCTTCTCTAACAATAGCAATTGCGCCGCCTTCAGCCGCCTCGGGAGAGATATGGCCGATTGATGCACCCCGGGTAGCTCCAGAAAAGCGCCCGTCAGTTAACAAAGCTACATCCTTATCCAGACCCAAACCGGCTACGGTCGCGGTTGGTGTAAGCATTTCCCGCATACCCGGTCCACCTTTTGGTCCTTCATAGCGAATTACAATCACATCGCCCTTGTTGATTTTCTTTGCAGCAATAGCCTTCACCGCTTCGTCTTCTGATTCAAAAACCCGGGCTGGCCCGCTATGTTTCAGCATTTCCGGCGCAACCGCAGACTTTTTCACCACCGCTCCGTCTGGGGCCAAGTTGCCGCGTAGAATTGCAATACCGCCGCTGGGGCTGTAAGGATCCTCCACGCTGCGGATCACATCACGGCGGTAAACGGTCTTATCACAAAGATTATCACTTACGGTACCAATAACTGTCCTGGCTGCCAAATTAATCAAGCCCTTTTGGGACAATTCAGCCATGACCGCCGGGATACCACCGGCCTCATCCAGATCCTGCATAAAGAAGGGGCCGGCCGGGCTCAGCTTGCAAAGGTTTGGTGTCCGCTCACTGGTCATATTCACTATGTCCAAGTTTATGTTAACACCCGCTTCTGCGGCAATAGCCGGCAGATGCAACACGGTATTGGTGGAACAACCCAGCGCCATATCCACAGCCAAACCATTATTAAAGGCCTCTTTGGTCATTATATCAGACGGACGAATATCCTCCTGCACCAACTTCATAATTTGCATACCAGTCAGCTTGGCCAGACGGCGCCGGGCAGCAGACACTGCCGGAATCGTCCCGTTACCGGGCAAAGCCATCCCCAGCGCCTCAGTCAGACAATTCATTGAATTAGCGGTAAACATCCCGGCACAAGAACCGCAGCCGGGACATGCTTTGTCCTCCACATTGTGCAGTTCATCCTCAGTCATGTTCCCTGCATATACTTTCCCAACCGCTTCAAACAGGTTACTTAGAGACAGTTGCTGCCCGTTATGTCGACCGGCCAGCATCGGACCGCCACTTACCACTATGGCAGGGATGTTTAGTCTGGCCGCGGCCATCAACATCCCTGGCACAATCTTATCACAATTCGGTATTAGCACCAACCCGTCAAAGGGGTGAGCTTCTGCCATTACTTCTATGCTATCGGCGATCAATTCTCTGCTGGCAAGGGAATATTTCATTCCAGTATGATTCATGGCAATGCCGTCACACACACCTATTACTGGAAATTCTATGGGGGTTCCACCGGCCAGGCGCACGCCCGCCTTTACAGCTTCGGCCAGATCATCCAGGTGCATATGGCCTGGTACAATTTCATTGTGGGAGTTTACTATTCCAATAAGAGGGAGTTCCAATTCCCGATCAGTATAACCCAGTGCCTTAAATAGCGAGCGATGAGGGGCTTTCTCAATACCTTTTTTCATTGCGTCACTACGCAAAACCCATTCCTCCCTTAATCAGTTGTTGTATATTAATAGTTTACCCTAATTAGATTAAGGCCTTGCCGAGTCTCAACACGATAGTATACTTGGTTTTTACAAAAAAAAGCCGGTTCTTGGCCGGCTGGAAAGCACGTTTTTTAACAGCCACAACAACCAGTTGTATCAGCGGGAAAGATTAGCGGGCCATCAACTTTTGTTAACTCACGAAAAGCAGAGATAAGTTCACGAGTCATGCTTCCCGGTCTCCCGTCAGCAATAATCCTGCCATCCACCATAACGGTAGGAATAACCTCAGCTGCAGTACCGGTTAAAAAGCATTCATCAGCGTTATATACGTCATGCAGGGTAAAAACTCTCTCTTCTACAGTAATACCCTTTTCACGGGCTAAATCCATCACAGTATTGCGGGTAACCCCCTCGAGAAGGCCAATGTATGATGGTGGAGTAATCAGTACACCTTTTTTCACAATAAAAATATTGTCACCGGTAGCCTCCGCCACATAACCCTGGGCATTAAGCATAATCGCTTCCGGTACACCAGCTAGTTTTGCTTCCATCTTAGCATAAATATTATTAAGGTAATTCAACGACTTTACCCGCGGTGTTACAGCGTCAGGAACATTTCTGCGGGTGGAAACAGTAGCCACGATTAAGCCCTTTTCGTATAATTCTTCCGGATAAAGCTGGATCGAAGCCGTAATGCAGAATACAGTAGGTTTGATACAATTATTCGGATCCAGCCCCAAGTCACCTTTACCACGGGTAACCACTAGTCGGATGTAGGCGTCACGCAGGTTGTTACGCCGCAGGGTCTCTAATACAACCTCTTGCATTTCATCTAGAGACAGCGGGATCTCCAGGTCAATGGTCCTGGATGATTCATAGAGCCGAACCAAATGCTCATTCAGTTTAAATACCCTGCCGTTATAAGCGCGGATACCTTCAAAAACCCCATCTCCATACAACAAGCCATGGTCAAAAACCGAAACAACCGCCCTTTCCTCGGGCACATACTCCCCATCAAGATAAATAATTAGACTCATCAGCAACTCCTCCGTCTAAATTTAATAACAGGTTATTTAAGAAAGCCCTACCCGGATAAAATTCAACCTAAACTTATCCACAGGGTCTTAAGTTACATGATAACTCCCTTCAAAATATAAAAATAAAACAACCTCTCGTCCCTGGTAGTTTTATCTAAAACTGCCAGGGACGAGAGGTCAGAACCTTGCGCGTTACCACCCTGCTTGCCTCCGTATTAGCGGAAGCCTCTAATGTGCCATAAAGACACTACGTTATAACGGACGCCTGACCCGGCCCGGCTTACTGGCAATATTTCAGCCGGCAACTCTGGGGTGATCTGAAGCAAGATATTAAGGCACCGGCTTTCAGCTCCCCCGGCTCTCTGAAGCCCAATATACAAACTTCCTGTCCCCTTCACAGCATTTTAAAAATTTAGCTTCTTAAAAAGTATACAAAAAACCCGATAAGGTGTCAAGAATTTTTGCCAATCAATGTTATCTTTCACTTTCTATTTTCTTCATAACTCAAATTCAAAAACAAAATTAGCCAACACATTATCTAAATGTGAAGATTTCTATGTTCTAGAGTTGACAGTTTACAGTCTTGAAAAAATTTACCTGATAGAAGTCATAAACTGTGCTTTCAATAAATATATAAATAAACAATAAATCTAAATATGGAGCATTTTTTAATGACCGTCCTTAGTAACTTTATTGCCCAGTCAGAACAATTACAGGAGTTCATTGATCTGGGGGAAAAGCCTTCTGTGGCCATTCTTGGCTCATTCAATACAGGTAAGTCCACCTTGCTGAATAGCCTAATCGGAGAAAATATCAGCCCGGTAGGAACACTTCCCACCACTAACTGCCTACTGCACTTCGATTATGCAGACTCTTTCAGCGCAAAGCATACCGGAGTTAGGGGGAAATGCGCATTTAGCGATCGTGCCGGTTTAATCGCTTTCTTAGAGAGGCAACAGTCCCCTGGCGGTCTAATAGATATTAAACTTCCGTCACCAATTCTAAGGAAATGTCGCTTAATTGATACGCCAGGGATAGACGCATTTTCTCATGAATCGATGCAGCTGGCAGAACAGGCAGCAAACGAAGCCACCAGGATTATTTACCTTTTTCACCAGCGCGGCATAGAGAATTATAGCCGCTTGTTTCTGTATAGACTAGCCTCAATCTGGAAAAACAAAAATTTAGAAGATATATCTATCTGGCTTAACTGCATCCTGGGGGGATGTGACGGTACTTCACTGGAAACAACGCGGACAGAACTAAGAAAGATCTTTCTCGGGAAGGTCAAGCTTAATGCTATAAACACCTTAAGGCAAGAAAATATTAAATCAATACGTCTATTTCTAGAAGTAGAATTAGCCAGGGATTTTTTCAATAACCTGGCGAAAAGGTTAAAAAAAATTGACCGTGAAATACCGGGTAGGCTAAACATAATTTCCAAAATTAAAGATGATTCTCATTTTTTATCTGAATTTTGGACAACACGGGAAACTGCAAAAAAGCTCTTGTCCGCTACTCAATCCATTCACTCTATACCGCTTATTAGAAAGGAAACGGAGGAATTAATAAAGTCAATCAATATCCAAAACGTAATTAAAAAAGCTAGCGCTCCTGGAAGACAGAGTTACCATTTAAACACACCGACTATCAAGGAAAGCAAAGAATTGATCCTCGAGCTAATTAATCAATTAATACAGGAAAAACAATTAAAGAGCTTATTGGAACATTCCAAGTTGAGGCTTTTGTATGATGAAATTGCGAAAGAACGTTTTACAGTAATGGCAGCAGGAGGTTTTTCCACCGGTAAGTCCACGTTTTTCAACGCTTTGATGAAAGAAAAAATATTGCCTACGGGAAGCGGCCCGACAACCTCGTTTACAACCCGGATTTCATATGGAAATGAGAAGATAGCTACTGTCTATCTACCACTGCAAATTACATTACCAATATACGAAAGTACCGATGGGCGTAACCTGATTTGCCGCGATGAATTAAATGCGTTGGAAAGATGGCTTGATAATGAGGATGTCGTTAACTTGGAAATTTGCCAGGATAACCGATTCAGACAAGTAGATAGACAGGAAATGACCACGTTGCTCACCAAGACCAGGGAATTGTTTGCTGCGGGGGTAGTTGCCGGGAGTAACCGGTTACCGGTTGCCTTCAGGCCAGTTTCTAGCAAAACAATAGTACGAAAAAAAGCACTCCAAATGGTCCGGCTCACATTCAAGAATTCTGGAAGACAGGATTTTTGCTTATCTAACCCTGCCTCCGCCAAAGAGTTTAAGGAATTGACTAAGCCTGATAATGCCTTTCGGATTGCCGGCATCAATATTCAACATCCTTCCGAGTTGCTCAAACACATTGATTTTTTAGACACACCAGGGCTTGACTCGGTCCAGAAATACTACTTTAATGAAATCCGTGTCCGGCAATGCGATGCCTATCTTGTTTTTTTAAATGCCAGGCATATCCTGCACGATATGGACAAAGAACATTTAAAGCATGTTTTATTACCTCGGAGACTTGATTACATCGAAAAATGTTTTTTTGTTATTAATTTTTCAGACACCCTTACCCCAACTCAACGGGAAACAGTGCTAAACTACGTCCGGAGGAGTTTGTCTAATCCATCCTCTTCTGTTATACAGGCCATACCAAACCCAAAGGTATTTTTGATTTCCGCCCTGGGTGGGTTCACTGGAAAAGATCGGGGTGTGGAGCTTTTATTAAAAAATATTGAAAAAGGGATCATGCAATACCGGGGCTGGGATTTTTACAGAAATAAACTGGATGAACTCTATATAACACTTAATGATTTATCGGAAAAGACTAATCGTGATTTATTCCAATCTAACTTGACGTACGGCGAAAGGAAAAACAAACTGCGCCGGATATTAGAAATACTTAGAGAGTCCCGAAGGAAAGTAAAACATGTCAGGAGTACCATTTATAGCCTCAGGAGGTCTTGAGCAAGTGGAAAATGCCAGATTGCTAGACGAGCGGCTGCGCAAAATTATCGGTGAGATTAGTAGCTATACCGGAAGGGAAATTAAGAAAAACCTACTACAAGATGTTAATGAAGGTGTCCACAAAGCAGTGAAAAATAATCTTCAAAATGAAACTATTAGAATACTTGCGCTAATTAAAAACACTATTGATAAATTATAATTATAGGAGGGGCAAAATGGACCTTAAACTTGAAAAAACTGCCGGTGAAAAAAATAGTGATGTAATAATCCGGCAAATGCTGTCGGAAATCCTCACTGGACTAAAGACAAAACTAGTGCAGCCTGTTCTTGAGGAAAATAATAAAATTGCCGACCAGTTAAAAGATTTGAGGGAACAGGAACAGACAGATATAGCAGTCTTAAAAGAAAATCTGGCAGCGTTAGACGCCCGGATGAAGCAACTGCCTTTAGTCGTCCTGGCAGCCCTTAGAGATGTGATTAACCAGATTGGTGAGGGCAGTCAAAATGACGATTGATCCGGCTGATAAACGGGCTGAGATAGTAAATGCATTAGCATCAACAATCCAGGAAAAAATTATGCTTCCGGCTGAGGAAAAAACCTCCACGCTTAAATATGCAATCAATGAAGCAAATGAAAGAATCGATCACCTTGAACATACTTTGTTTAATCTAACCACCGCACATAGACGGACAAAGGCCATGGCCGTGATATCACTATTAGGTTTATTGATACTATTTACCGTTCAGATGATTAATATTTGAATTCTATTCCTTTTTAATCCCCCGGCCTGACCTCATTAAAGTGTAAACAAAAACTGTTGCTGCTAAAATAACAAGCACCTTAATAATAAAATTAGTGGTTTGGGATTTAAAACCCGCTTTTTCTTTTCTAATTTCCACTACTGGATCTAATTCTAAACCGTAATAAATACCCTGGTTCTCCATCTTATACCGCAAATTCTCGAGTTTGACCATTTTTTCTTCGTGCTTTGCTATACTGGTCATAAAGCTTACTGTCTGAATCCCGAGGAAAGCTAAGGCAAATAAGACAAGCAACATTCGGGAAAAACGAGAGTTAGTCATAACGTCTCCTTATCACTTCTGAATTCCTGTAAGCTCAAGGTATCAAATAACAGACTTATAATTAGCCAATTTTTGATTAATAATGTAACCTTTTAATAATTTACTAATATAGTTAGAATTTTAATTATAGTATAGTTAATTCAGCACGAGTCCTTTGAATCCCTTCCGGTATTACCATATAAACTAAGGAGTGTTATATGGACTTTTTAAAAGAAAATCTTGCAGCCCAACTTCACTGGCTAAGAAGCTGCCAAATTCTAAGCCCGGGCAATGCTGCAGACGGCGCGATTAAAAAGTATCCCAACCAGGGCTGGGTAATGCCTTATTTTGCTAATTTTGCAGCATTAGCTATGCTAGAAGACCCTATGAGCCACCCCCTGGTCGAGCGATATTTGAACTGGTATCTTCTTAACCTTGAAAATAACGGAACCATTCTCGACTATCATTACGATGATCAATTATTGCACAGAACAGCAAAACCAGACTCAGAAGATTCTTATGCCGCTACTTATCTCTCCTTGGCCAGTTCATATCATTGCCGGACAGGTCATACAGTCTGGGTTAGGAATAACCTCACCCGCTTAAAAAAAGTAGCCGAAGTAATCATTAATCTAATGGATCGGGACGGTCTTACCTTTGCCCTGGCCAGCTACCATGTCAAATATCTCATGGATAACTGCGAAGTCTACCGGGGTCTAAAGGATTTCGCTAATCTTTTGCATTCAATTGGCGATCAGGATGCTATGAAATATCAGTCTAAAGCCAGTGCCATTGCTGCTGGTATTGAAAAAATGCTCTGGAACCCGCGTACCAACTGCTACCATTCCAGTAAAACAGGCTGGTTTGTAAGTCGGCTTAACCTGGGAAAATTTTACCCGGACGCAGCTTGTCAGGTTTTTCCTGTACTATATGGACTGCTCGAACCGGATTCTAAACGAGCTAGAAATCTTTACAGCTTATTTAACAATTGCCAGCCTGATTGGGTTTTTATTAAGCCACCAGATTTTCCATGGATGCTTCTTGGTTATTACGCCTGCCTGCTCGGCGATTTTAAACGTGCGCTTGAAAAAATTAAGCAAGCCGACAAATTATATATTGGACCGCAGTCAGGGAACTGGTATTGCGCCGAAGCCGCCTTTTACGTTCTGACCTGTATAAAATTAATTATGTCCAAACAAAATGGCTAAAATTGTATATACATCTGGACTATTCCCCGGGCATAAGCTGGGCATAATATGATAACTATGATGAAAGTGGTGGTGAAAAAAATAATTAATCCACAACTCCATCCAGAAATGCCGGAAGCTATTATCGGGAACTCAAAAATGCTTGCCTCTATTCGAGACAACGGCGAGCTTTACAGGCTTTTTTGGCCACAAATTGACTATGGCCAGCACCTTGGTCACTTCTGGCCGGGTATCAGGCTGACCTTGCCGGAAGGGCAAAGTTTTACCAAGTGGTTCCACCTAAATATATGGAGGACTACACAACGCTACCTGGAGGATACTAATATATTTGAAACAGAAATGTCCAGTCGGACGCATCATTTGAAAGTACTCCAGCAAGACTTTGTCCTACCAGACCGCGATATCCTGGTACGCCACTATATATTAACAAACCACGGCGAAAAAACCGAAAGGCTAACCTTTATGGTATATTGTGCCTTCGAAATTGAGGAATCAACCATATACGATAGCGTTCAGCTTGATTTTTTCAATAATTCCCTCATCTTTTACCGGAGAAATATCTACCTGGCTTTAACCGGAGCTGGTTACCCCTTGATCGGCTACCAATGCGGCAGACGTGGCACCCACTCCGACCCTTTTCAGGATGCCTCAAAAGGTGTACTCCGGGGTGGCAGTGGCAATATAAGGCATAGTTCCGGAAGCCTGGACTGGGACATTGGTGAACTACTACCGGGAGAATCAAAGAGCATAACCCTTTATCTGGCAGCAGGTTCAGGGCAGGAAATAGTAAGAGCACTGCTTGCCGAGGCTACTGCCCGGGAAGGTCGTGCGTGGCTGGAATATACGAAACAGTACTGGTGCAATTGGCTCGGAAAATCAAGCGAGAATAAGGACAGCAAAGCTTTCCACAGGTCGCTTCTGGCTATGAAGCTAATGTCAAATAAGGAAACAGGCGCTTCAATTGCCGCACCGGAGTTTGATCCGTATTATCTAATGTGCGGCGGCTATGGTTACTGCTGGCCACGTGACGCTGTTTATGTTGCTGCAGCTTTTGATGAAGCCGGTTATCATAGTGTCGCGGCACAATTATATGGTTTCACATGTTCGTTCCAGAGAAAAGAAGGAGACTGGGAACAGCGATATTTCTCAGATGGCTCAGTGGCGCCAAGCTGGGGCAGGCAAATTGACCAGACGGGTGCTGTATTATGGGGTTACAAGCATCACTATGAGCTTACTGGAGATAATGATTTTCTGGACCAGATCTGGACATCCCTAAATATTGCAGCAAATTTTCTTGCCAATAACTTGGAAGCAAACGGTCTTCCTGCCCCTAGTTTTGACCCGTGGGAAGATGAACACAGCCAGGGCACTTATTCCGCAGCAGCGGTATACGGTGGCCTGGAGGCAGCAGGTGAACTTGCATTGCTCAGAGGCGAAAAAGAAGCCGCGGAACGGTGGCGCCAGGCTGCTGAAACAGTAAAAGGAGGTATACTGAATTACCAATGGTCAGCCAGACACAATAGGTTCATGCGCGGTATCAATAGAAGGGTTTACCAGGATACTTACAACCACGCTGCCTATGAAGGCAAAAAAACCTTCATAGGTACCGACCCCGTTGGTCTTTACCCAACTTACTGGGTTGAAGAAGATGAACGAGTGGATGCAGCCTTATTGGGACTAGCTTTTCCATTTCGGGTACTGGAACCAAATGATGAAAGGTTACAAGCTACTGTTCGGGCTATTGAAGAGCAGTTATGGAATAATAACACCGGTGGCCTGCACCGGTATGCTGGTGATAATTACAGGGGGGGAAATCCCTGGCTGATCACAACCTTTTGGCTGGCGATCTATTACTGCATGTCTGGAAAGCGTGACCGGGCTGACATACTCTACCGCTGGTGTCTAGCGCAGGCAAACCGCCATTTACTTCTACCCGAACAGGCTGACAAAAGTCGCGGCGGGCCAATCTGGGTGATGCCCCTGAATTGGTCTCATGCTATGCTTGTGCTCACCCGACTTGCCTTAGATAACCGTTTAAGCATTATTAAATCGTTATAATTAAACCACCAGCCAGGCTGGTGGTTAGGATTGATTATGTTGGCGAAATTTGTAAAGAGTTAAATTAAGTTATTTTATTGTTGTTGAACTAGGTCATCGAGCGTCTTAAATGAGTATCCCTGTGCCTCTATATCTTTTAAAATACGGTCCATCACCTCCGCGTTATCCTTAGAGACAGCATGAAGTAGGATTACGGCGCCATTATGCAGATTATCCATTACTGACTGATAAGCTTCCTGTGAGCCACCCGGCATAGGAACCCAGTCAACCATCGCCAGGCTCCAAAAGATATTATAATAACCAAGTTCCTTAGTCACTGCCAGGGTACGCTCACTATATTCGCCTTTAGGTGGTCGGAGGTATTTCATTCCTTTAATGCCGGTTATTCTTTCAAAATCCTGCTCAACGGCCTGAAGCTCCTTTATTATTTTTTCATCAGATATATCAGGCAGGCTTGGATGGGTGTCCGTGTGATTGCACACCAGATGCCCCTCGTTTACCATTCGTTTGATCAGTTCAGGCTGGGAATTCAAGTAATGCCCAGTAACAAAAAAAGCAGCCTTAACACTGTTGGCTTTAAGCGCATCCAAAATATCATCAGTAAACCCATTTTCATAACCATTATCGAAAGTCAAGTATACTATTTTTTGATCAGGGCTACCAACCCAATATGCGCCATATTTGCTGAGTTCCATGCCAATTGAAGCAGGCATCTCCGGTTGTAGATGCTTGCTGTTACGCTTTAGCCCCCAGCCACGTTTGGTGTTAGACAATTGGCCGACTGTAGTGGTGGCAGGCTCACCTGCAGCGGGATTCTTAGCTGTAGATTCTTCTACAATTTGCTCAATGCCGCCTTTTCCAGCCTCATTAGTGTTTGTTCCTAAGCCTGAAGTACCGGGTACCTGATCATTTTGCCTGTTTGTTATGTCTTTTCCAATGGTTTGATCATTTAAAGATGCTTTATCGTTCATTCCGGTAACACCCGTCCGGGCTGTTCCCAGCTGATTCTGCCAGATAAAGCCGGACACACCTAATAAAACAATAAATACAAATACAATAACCTTTTTGTTTTTTAATGGGTTTTTCATTATTACCCCCCTGACTTAATTCTTTAGATATTACTATAATTAACGGATCACTATAATATTATCCTTCCCCAAAACATACCCTTCTAGCTAAAATTCGACAAGAAATAATAGTATCCTTTAGAAAAGGTTCGAATATTACTTAGAGTATAAATTGATAGCAGAACAAAAAATCGGGAAAAGGCCTTAATAATTGAGCCTTTTCCCGTCGTTTAATAAATCGCCGTTGCGGTTATTGAAAACAAGTTTTCTCAGCGCCAGATATTTGGTTTAAAAATCAGGCAAATTCAGCTGGAAAAAAGTGCATCTACAAACTCTTTGGCATTAAACTGTCTTAGGTCCCCGAGTCCTTCCCCGATACCAATGAGTTTAATGGGGAGGTTTAAGGCCTGATTGATTCCTATTACCACCCCGCCCCGGGCACTCCCGTCTAGCTTGGTCAGGGCAATCCCGGTTACCCCCGCCGCCTGACTAAATAATTTGGCCTGATTGACTGCATTCTGGCCAGTGGTAGCATCCAGCACCAGCAGAACTTCATGAGGCGCCCCAGGCATTTCGCGGTCCAGTACCCTCCTAATTTTTTTTAGTTCCTCCATCAGGTTATTTTTTGTATGTAGCCTGCCTGCAGTATCTATAATTAAGATATCCGCCCGACGCGCTTTCGCGGCCTGAAGTGAGTCAAAAGCAACAGCGGCGGGATCGGCGCCTTCCTGGTGTTTAATCAGTTCCACACCCACGCGGTTAGCCCAGAACTCCAGTTGCTCTATAGCAGCTGCCCGAAAAGTGTCTGCGGCGCCCAAAATAACTCTCTTTCCATCAGATTTTAACAGGTAAGCTAATTTTCCAATAGTAGTGGTCTTACCCACTCCATTGACACCAATAACTACAATAACTGTTGGGGCTTCACTACTAAAATTAATCGGCGACCAGCCATCGTTTAGCATAGCGCCAATTTGTTCTTTCAAAATAACTTTTAGTTCCCCGGTGTCTAACACACTACGTTCCTTGACCACACGCCTGACCATCTCCACAAGTTCCAGGGCAGTGTTTACCCCTACATCAGCCTGAACCAGCAATTCTTCCAACTCCTCGTAAAGTTCTTCGCCGATGGACTTGTGGTGGTGCACCAGGTTGTCTATCTTTTCAATTAAACCCCGGCGGGTTTTGGCCAATCCCTCTTGTAAACGGTTAAAGAAACCCATTGACTCGCTAATTAGCCTCCCTTTTCAGCAAATACTCCGTATATTATAATTATTATGTATCTGCCCTTTCTACTTAATTATTCAGCCGTACCAGAGCCATCTTGGCTGCCTTTTGTTCCGATTCCTTTTTAGAACGACCTTCTCCGGTACCAACCACCTTACCCTGGTAAATCACACCAGCAGTAAAAGTCTTGTCATGATCCGGACCCTCTTCCTTTAATATTATATACGAAACAGTCTCTATGCCGCGCTGTTGCACCATTTCTTGCAGTACTGTCTTATAGTCCTGATCCAACCGGCCCTCTAGAACATCACTAATAATCGGACCCAAAAACTTTATTGCTAATTTAGCAGCCCGGGTCAGTCCCTGATCCAGGTAAATAGCCCCTAGCAAAGCCTCAAAAGCATCGGCCAGAATAGATGGACGTTCCCTGCCACCAGAACGTTCCTCACCCTTGCCCATGCTAAGACATAATCCAAGCTCAAGTTCACTTGCTGCTTTAGCGAGGGAAGACTCACAAACAACTGCAGCCCGGAATTTTGTTAATTCACCTTCACCCATACTAGGATTATTACGGTACAAGAAGTCACTAACCGCCAGTTCCAACACAGCGTCACCCAAAAATTCTAGACGCTGGTTGTTTGCCAATCCGGTCTGGCGGCTCTCACTAATAAAAGAACTGTGATTAAGGGCCTGAGACAGCAGGTTGTCGTCGCGCCAGTCGATACCAAGCCGCTTTCTCAGCCGAAGCTGGTGCTTCTCTATTTTTGACACGATACCACCCCTAACCCCTGGTTAAGCTGGTTGTTTAAAACCGTTTAAACACCAGCGTGGCATTATGCCCACCAAATCCAAAAGAATTTGAAAGGGCCACGTTCACTTTAGCTTCTCTAGCTACATTGGGGACAAAGTCTAAATCACACTCATCGTCCGGATATTCATAATTAATAGTTGGCGGAATAACTCCACGGTCTATAGTCATCACACAAACGGCAGCCTCCAGACCACCAGCAGCGCCCAGCAGGTGGCCGGTCATAGATTTGGTTGAGCTGACAGCCAGTTTGTAGGCATGTGCCCCGAAAACATTTTTAATGGCTTTTACCTCAGCCCTGTCCCCAATCGGCGTGGAAGTAGCGTGAGCGTTAATATAATCCACCTCTTCAGGTGTGATCCCAGCGTCTTTGGCCGCACTAAGCATTGAACTCATGGCCCCGTGCCCCTCAGGATCAGGAGCAGTGATATGATAGGCGTCACATGAGCTGCCGTACCCGGCAATCTCAGCATAAATGCGTGCCCCCCGGCTCAGGGCATGTTCCAGTGTTTCCAACACCAGAATTGCTGATCCCTCACCGCATACAAAGCCATCCCGCCTTGCATCAAAAGGTCTGCTCGCTTTTTCCGGCTCATCGTTGCAAGTTGACATGGCCTTCATAGAACAAAAACCGGCCATAGCCAAAGGGGTAATTGACGCTTCCGTTCCTCCGGAAATCATTATATCTGCGTAGCCCCATTGGAGCATTTTGAAAGCATCCCCCAGGGCATTGGAACTGGAGGCGCATGCTGTAACACTGGTAACATTGGGACCAAACAAGCGGTAACTAATCGCCACCTGAGCAGCGCCCATATTCGAGATCATCATTGGTACAAAAATAGGGCTGACCCGGCCCGGCCCCTTTTCAGCTAAAACTTTCGCCTGCTCCTCCAGAGTTCCAATACCGCCGATGCCCGACCCCAGGATCACCCCCACCCGGTTTCTGTCTTCCACTTCCAGGTTTAATCCAGCGTCTTCAATGGCCATCCCGGCAGCTGCCACAGCAAATTGAGTAAACCGGTCCATGCGCCGTGCCTCTTTTTTATCCAGAAATTTAGTATGTTCAAAATCAACAACTTCACCCGCGATTTTTGTGCTATGGTTGGACGGGTCAAACCTGGTTACCCGCCTGATTCCGGAAACCCCACCGGTAAGAGAAGACCAGAACCTCTCAAGACCAGTACCTACCGGAGAGATGATCCCCAGGCCGGTTATTACAACCCTCTTTTGCAACAAAAATTCCTCCTTCTTCAAAAAAGTCCCGTGGTTTCCCCCGGGACTTACAGTCTGACGAAAAATTATTGGCGATCCTGAATATATTTAATGGCCTCGCCTACGGTACGTATTTTTTCCGCATCCTCATCGGGAATTTCAAGGTCGAATTCTTCTTCTAGGGCCATGACCAGTTCAACAATATCTAAAGAGTCGGCTCCCAGGTTATCGACAAAGGACGCATCCTCTTTAACTTCATCTTCTTCTACACCTAATTGATCAACAATGATTGATTTAACTTTGTCAGGTATCGACATAACGAGCACTCACCCCCTTTCGGTACTTTAACCAAAACAGTCAGTTACATACATACCATTCCGCCATCTATGTTTATGGTCTGTCCTGTTATATATCCAGCCAATTCTGAGGCCAGATAAACCACTAATCCGGCTACTTCTTCGGGACGGCCAAACCTTTTTAACGGAACCTGAACCAACATATTTTCCCTGACATTTTCCGGCAGAGATCTAATCATATCAGTATAAATAACCCCTGGAGCAACAGTGTTGACGGTGATATTACGGGAACCGAACTCTTTTGCTATCGCTCTGGACAGTCCAATCAAGCCGGCTTTTGCAGCGCAATAATTAGCCTGCCCACTGTTCCCGGCGATGCCAGCCACTGAACTAATATTAATGATGCGCCCGAAATGATTTCTAAACATAATGCGTCCGGCATATTTGATGCAGTTAAAGGCCCCCTTAAGGTTAGTACCAATAACAGCATCCCAATCCTCGTCCTTAATCCTAAAGACCAGATTATCACTGGTAATGCCCGCATTATTGACCAGAATGTCTACTTTCCCAAATTCAGTCTGTGCCGCCTTAACCATTGCCTGCGCCTCTGCCGGGTTGGCCACATCAGCTTGATAAGCCAAGGCCCGCCCGCCAGCACCCTGTATGGCCTCCACTACTTCATTTGCCGCATCTGCTCTACCGTGATAATTCACTAATACAACAGCGCCTTCTTTTGCTAGGGCTAGGGCAATGGCTCGTCCGATACCCCTGGAAGCACCGGTTACAATAGCAGCCTTGCCGTTAAGAACCATTTTAGCTAACCTCCCTGACAAGTGCAAGGACTTTTTCCAAAGATACTTTATCTTCTATGTTTCCTGTCCTTATTTCTCGGCTGATCTTCTTTATCAACCCACACAGTACCTTGCCGGGGCCTACTTCAATGAAGGTTGTGACTCCAGATTTTATTAACAGCCGGATACTTTCTTCCCAACGTACAGGGCTATAGACCTGACGAATTAACAGCCTTTTTATTTCTAACCCGGTGCGGGCAAATTCAGCAGTAACATTGGACACTATTGGTATGGAAGGATCAGTTATAGATACTTTATCTAAATCGATAGATAACCTGTCTCCAGCTGGCTTCATCATACTGGAATGAAATGGAGCGCTGACAGGTATTGTTACAAAGCGCTTGGCTCCATATTCTTTTGCGAATCGCCTAGCTGCTTCCAGCCCGGCATTATCGCCAGCTACAACTACCTGGCCGGGACAATTAAGATTGACCGCCTCGATGATACCAGTTTCTGAGGCCTTACCGCACAAATCCTGAACACGCTCACTAGAAAGCCCCATAACGGCAGCCATGCCACCTGCTCCGAGAGGAACAGCCTCCTGCATATACTGCCCGCGCTGGCGTACCAGTCTCACCGCGTCTTCGAGTGAAATTGAACCTGCCGCTACCAGAGCAGTGTACTCACCTAGACTATGTCCTGCCATAGCAAAAGGCAACATTAAACCAGCTTGCCTTAAAACTTCTAAACAGGCTACACTTGCAGTTAATACAGCTGGTTGAGTATTTATTGTTTTATTTAATTCCTCTTCTGGTCCAGAAAAACACATTTCGGAAATGTTGAACCCCAGGGTTTCGTCAGCTTTATTAAATACATCGCGGGCCTCTGGACAGTTCTCATAAAACTCCCGTCCCATTCCGATATACTGGGAGCCCTGGCCAGGGAAGACAAAGGCAACGCTCACGCTTTTTTCACCACCAACTTATTTAAATAATTTATAACCTCATCGGCCCCTTCAACCGTATCCATAATAATTTCCCGAGCAGTCTGCACTTTGCCGACCATAGCGCTAACCTGCCCTGCCATTACCGTGCCGTTCTCAACATCCCCATCAACCATGGTCGCCCTCAGACTACCCAAACCCAACTTTTCCAGTTCCTCAGCAGGAACCCCATTTTTCTCCATAAGCCTATATTTTTTAGTCAATTTGTTTCGCAATGATCGTACCGGGTGACCAAGTGAGGCGCCAGTAATAGTTGTATCACGATCCTTCGCATTTATTATTGCTTCTTTGACCCTGGGGTGAATCGTACATTCCTCTGCGCACATAAAGCGTGTACCCATCTGCACACCAACAGCACCCAGCGCTAAGGCTGCCAGGAATCCTCGGCCATCAAAAATGCCCCCGGCAGCTATAACTGGAATGTTGACTACATCCACCACCTGAGGAACCATAGCCATAGTAGTAATATCCCCGATATGTCCCCCGGATTCCATACCTTCAGCAATCAATGCGTCTACGCCAGTGCGGGCAAGTCTCTTCGCCAGCGCCACCGAGGAAACTACCGGAATGATTTTCGTTCCCACCTCCCGTAAGGCTGGCACGTATTTGCCGGGGTTTCCCGCACCAGTCGTGATCACCGCAACAGGCTCTTCCTTGAGCAAAGCCATGATTTCTTCCAGGAATGGTGAGAGAAGCATAACATTGACGCCGAAAGGTTTTTTCGTTAACTGTCTGGCCTGACGAATTTGCTTCCTAAGCCAATCAGCCGGTGCAGAACCTGATCCAATAATACCAAGCCCCCCTGCCTCGGAAACAGCAGCAGCTAGTTCGGCAGTAGATACCCAGGCCATGCCGCCCTGGATAATAGGATAATCTATATTTAGCAAGTCACATAACGCGGTACGGAACAATACCTCCCGCCCCCTGTACTATATATTCTAAAACAACCCATGAAAAAAATACCATAAAAAAAATAAAATGTAAAGCTGCCATCTACCATTTAACAACTACGGCGCCCCAGGTTAGTCCAGCACCAAAACCTACTATTACCACATTATCGCCGCTCTTGATTCTGCCGTCTCGCACTGCCTCATCCAGGGCTAGCGGGATTGAAGCCGTAGAAGTGTTACCATATCGATCTACGTTAACCAATACTTTTTCCATGGGGATACCCAATCTCCTGGCAGCAGGTTCAATAATCCGGATATTTGCCTGGTGTGGAATAAAAAAGTCTATGTCTGACTTATTAAGCCCAGCCGCAGCCAAAACTTCTTCCGCAGCCTCCCCCATCACTCTAACTGCAAATCTAAAAACTTCCCGGCCATTCATCTGGAGAAAATGCAGCTTTCCATCTAATGTTTCTCTGGAAGTAGGATACCTGGAGCCACCGGCTGGAATAAGCAAGTGAGGACCACCAGCGCCATCTGAATAAAGTTTACAAGCCAGAATGCCGCTGTTTTCCGGTACAGTCCTTAGAACCACCGCCCCGGCGCCATCACCGAATAGAACGCAGGTACTCCGGTCTTCCCAGTTAAGCATTTTGGACAATGTTTCGGCGCCAACAACCAATACTGTACGGTAGGTACCGGCAGCAATAAATTGACTGCCTACAGTAAGCGCATGGACAAAACCAGTACATCCGGCTGCCAGGTCGAACGCCCCAGCCTTTTTTTTAATGCCAAGCCGGTCCTGTACAATACAGGCGGTAGCGGGCATTAACATATCAGGTGTGTTTGTGGCAACAATAACCAGATCCACTTCTTCAGGTTTTATGCTGGCATTGGTTAGTGCCCGCCCTGCTGCAATAGTAGCCAGGTCTGAGGTAGCCTGTTCAGGGCCAGTGATCCGTCTTTCGTTAATCCCGGTTCTGGAAAAAATCCATTCGCTACTTGTATCTACCACTTGCTCCAGTTCGGCATTGGTTAGGACCCTATCCGGTACACAAGCTCCGATCCCTACGATACCGGCATTAAGCACTTCCCTGTGCATCGGTACGATCAACCTCTTTCTTTTCAGCAATCATAATACTCTCCCTGATCTCATTCACCAAATCATTATCAACTGCTTCCTTCGCTACTCTTATTGCATTTTTGATAGCCTTCGCTGAAGACCTGCCGTGGCAGACCACTGATACACCATTAACCCCAAGTAACGGGGCTCCCCCATACTCTGCAAATTCAATCCGCCTCTGCATTTCCTGTAAAGCGGCTCCAGTCACTCTCCTATTACCCCAATTGGTTATGCTTCTCATAATTTCTTCCTTCATAATCTTAAATAATGATTCGGCTAATCCTTCTCCTGCTTTTAATACAATATTTCCGACGAAACCGTCACAAACTAATACATCAGCTACACCACGGTAAATATCTCTTCCTTCCACATTACCGATAAAATTAAACCCTGCATTAGCCAATAGCGGAAATGCTGCAAGGGTGATTTCATTACCCTTAGTTTCTTCTTCTCCATTGCTCAGCAGACCAATCCTAGGATTGGTAACACCGAGAATCTGTCTGGCATAAAGGTAACCCATGATGCTAAATTGAAGCAAGTTTCGCGGTTTACAATCTACGTTAGCTCCAATGTCCAGAAGCAAAGTAAAGCCATTTTCACCGGGTAGTACAATAGCTAGAGCCGGGCGATCTATACCTTTGATTCTGCCCAGGGTGAGGAGAGCAGACGTCATGGAAGCGCCGGTATTTCCGGCAGAAACAACGGCCTTGACAGCACCATCCTTTACCAATTGGGTTGCTTTTACGATGGATGAATTTTTTTTTCTTCGAACTGCGACCGCTGGATGATCCCTCATTTCAATAACTTCAGCAGCATGAATAACTCTTACCAGATCGCCAGCGTGGTACTTGTTCAGCTCAGCATAAATTTGTTTTTCATCGCCAACTAGATCTATGGCCAGTCCTAATTCCTCGACTGCCTGCAGTGCTCCCTTAACAATTTCAACAGGGGCATAATCACCGCCCATCGCATCTACAGCAACTCTCACTGCGATACCCCCTCTGATATCGCCAAAATACGAATTCATCCTTAAACACAACTTCAATCGAATATAGAAACATTCAAAATATATTTATTTCCTTATTTTGGATTTTAAAACCAATCAGGCACGCTTTTTTCATTATGATCATAAGTAGATAAAAAAACAGGAAGAAGTATTAGTACCAAGTGCTAAAAATAGTATAATGTACTAAAAGCTTATTGACAAGTTTATGGAAAAAAAATAGCTTCTGGTTTAATACCGAAGCTTATTTGAAACATATCCTGTTTTTGCCTTAGTCTTTCGCTACTACTTTTCTAGCATTATAATACCCGCATTCAGGACATAAGTGGTGAGGCATAATCATGGCGCGACATTGCGGACAATTTACCAGTGCGGGCGATTCCAGTTTCATATTGGCCGCACGTCGTTGTCTACCACGTTGCTTGGAAGCTTTCCTTTTTGGTACACCCATTGTAAATACACCTGGTTTCTAAAACCTAAACAATTATGAATGCATAGGTTCTTATCCCGCTGACTACACGGTAGGCAGTTTTTCCCCTTTACTTTGGGCGCTTCATTGAATGAGACTGCCACGAAACCTTTTCCTTCCCTCATTTTTTTGTTAAACCGCATTAACCCTATCCACACCCTCGCATATTTGCATAGAGGGTCACGTTAACGCTTTCGTAAAGTTTATTTTACAACTTAATTATTATTATTATTAATAACCTTTCCCGCAGGAAACCATCAATGCTCAGGATTCATTTTCCTCACAAACGTTTGCAAGACACTTAAACGTGGATCAATATCGTCATTTTTACAATTACAATGACCTTTATTTAAATTGCATCCACACTTTGCACATAAACCCCGGCATTCTTCGCCACAAATAGACTTCATCGGTAACGACAGGATAATGTCATTTATGACATCAGAAGTAATATCAATTACATCACCACTGTATGATACAAACTCTGATTCACTATTGTTAGGTGTATGAGCATAGCATTCTTTTACCGGAGCTTCAAAAAAGAAGTCGAACGGTTCCAGGCAACGGTCACATATAAGTTTTATTCTACCAGACACACTTCCCTCTACAATTATAGTCGGACCATTCTTACTAACAAGCAGACTGGCTTTAACCGGAGAGGGGAAATGTAGAATTTCGCCATGCAATTCAAACGAAGGAAGTTCTTCCAACAACTCAAAGCGGATAAAATCACTAGGTATCTTTTTAAGTATTTCTACATCCAACCGCAACACTGCTTACCACCTCATAACACAAGAAATTATATATAAGGTGTTGTAGCTTTGTCAAGATTTTTCCTGCTTTAAGTAAAACCCGACTATTTGTAACTTCTAAAAATACGACTTCCGTCAATATAATAATGATAAACTGGCTGGTGCATTATGATCATCTCAAATTCGAATTATTTCAGAAGTCACCGCAACGACCTGCGGCGGTTATTATGGACACTATGTGCTTTAGTTTTTGTAATAAGTATGATCACAAACCCCAGGCTGGTATTCGATGGCGCCCTAACTGGCTTAACAGCCTGGTGGAACATCGTCTTTCCTGCCCTGCTCCCTTTTTTCATTGTCTCTGAACTACTAATGAATTTCGGTGTGGTACACTTCATGGGAGTGCTGTTGGAGCCGGTAATGCGTCCATTATTTAACGTGCCCGGCGCCGGTTCTTTTGTTATGGCCATAGGTTTTAGCAGCGGCTATCCAATTGGCTCTATGATTACCGCCAGGCTGCGCTCGCAGGGACTTTGCACCCGGGTTGAGGCCGAGCGACTGATGTCTTTTACCAATAACTCCAGCCCTCTCTTTATGCTGGCAGCAGTTGCAGTAGGCATGTTTAACAACCCGTCACTAGGTTGGATTATTGCCGGCGCCCATTACCTGTCTAACCTTACCCTTGGATTCGCCTTACGCTTTTATGCGCGCAGCGATACCGAGTATATCCCGGGGTCCCCGCCCCGCAATAGAGGCTTGATTAGCCAAGCATTTGCAACTGCATTGCAAGTACAGCGTAAAGATAACCGTCCGCTAGGAAAGGTAATGGGGGACGCAGTGCGCAATGCTGTGACAAATTTGCTAAATATAGGAGGCTTCATTATCCTTTTCGCGGTAATCATCAAACTATTGACTAACGCCGGCTGTATAAGCACTATAGCCGGCTGGCTGGGCATATTTCTCCTCCCGCTTGGATTTTCCCCTGAGATACTCCCTGCCTTAGCCAGCGGATTATTTGAAATGACTATAGGCTCGAAACTGGCCAGTGAGGCGGCAGCGCCGCTGCTCCAGCAAGTTGTTGCCATAGGAATGATTCTGGCCTGGAGTGGCCTGTCCGTACACGCTCAGGTAGCTGGTATGATTAGCGAAACTGATATCCGGATGACACCCTTTATAATCACCCGCGTCGCGCATAGCCTACTGGCCGGTCTCTATACCTACGTCATTTTTCTGTGTTGCAACCCGCTTGAAACAGCCGCAACAGCAACTACAAGCGCTATAAAGTGGCAAGATGTTAGTGTCGTTTATCTAAACATGCAATTATTCCTTTGTTTTATAATATCCCTGCTCACAATAATATCGCTGGGAATAATTCTTCATCTCGTCAGCAGGATCAGATTCTAAGCAAATCTGACATATTAAACCTTGTCAGGAAAATAATCTACACCAAACCATGGACGTGCTCAAAAATATCCTGTAAATTGTGCGAAGATTACAATTATACCAAGTAACAGCACATAGACAGAGAAAACTTTTAATGAACCTCTCTTTAAGATTGATATCATCCATTTGACAGCCAGGTATCCAAAAATACCTGACATTACGGTCCCAATAAACAATGAAGGCAAGGATATTATTTCCGTTTGTCCTCTGTAAAGGCTAAAACCTTGTAAAATTACAGCACCTGCAATAGCTGGAATAGACAGTAAGAATGAAAAGTAAGCAGCAGTTTCCTTATTTATCTTACGGATTAAGGCAGCCCCGATGGTTAAACCAGACCGTGAAATAGCCGGCAATATTGCAGCTCCTTGAAAAATTCCAATGATTAAAGCATCAGCATAGCTGATGTTATTAACCTTTTTAAATCCTCTTTCCTTTAGGTTGTCAGCATACCATAAAATCAACCCGGTGGCGATGAATTCCCAACCAATAGTTACACCGGTCTTAGAAATTTCCTCAAAGAAATCCCGAAAAGTCAGTCCAATTATAATGGCTGGTATCGTTCCCAAGATTAATAAAACAGTAAGCTTGCTAAATGGTCTACGGACGATAACCAGCAAATCAGTCCAATAGATAATTACCAAAGCAACTAAAGTACCCAAATGCAACATTGTGTCCAAAAATAAACCGGCTTCATCCAATCCAAAAAAATGACGGCCTAAAAATAGGTGTCCAGTGCTGCTAACTGGTAGAAACTCAGTCAATCCCTGAATTGCTCCTAAAATAGCCGCTTCCAACCAATTCATTGCACTTACACCTCAATTTAGATTATAACACTAATATATTATCACATAATTTGCATTTCTAAAGTTATTTCTTTCTATTTCTCTTACTCAAGTCAGTTCATAGCTAGGCAAGTGGGGTTTTGCAATCAGCGTGAACAAGTAAAACAAGCCTAAAACTTTTCCAATAAGTCCTTTAGATAAAATTAAATGCAAAAATGAATACTAATTGCGCCCCAGGTAAAACATAAAAAAGACATTTATCGGAGCGCCTTTTTCATGCTCATGCTATTGGCGCACTATAACAAGAAGGTGAAGAAATATGGCCAACCTGACCAGTTTTTTTAACCCCAAGTCAATAGCTATTATCGGCGCCTCCAAATCGCCAGAAAAAATTGGAAATGTTATAGTAAAAAATATTACCTCCAGCGGCTATACTGGCATGGTTTTTCCAATTAATCCTAGGGAAAAAGAGATCAATGGGCTGGTTTGCTACCCTTCAATAAACATGGCGCCTGCACCAGTAGAACTGGCAGTTATATCGGTGCCGTCTACCATGGTTCTAGAGGTTGTGAAGGCTTGTGGTAAGAGCGGTGTAAAAAACCTGGTTGTAATTACTGCCGGGTTCAAGGAGACTGGCAAAAAAGGTCTTGAGTTGGAAAAAACATTAGCAAGTATTTGCCACCAATACAAAATGCAGATGTTGGGCCCTAACTGTGTAGGCTTTATAGATACTCATACCCCGATAAACGCCTCTTTCGCTGCTGGCTTTCCTATGAAGGGCGAAATTGCCTTTATATCTCAAAGCGGGGCCATGGTAATATCTATACTGGACTGGAGTACTTCGGTCGGCCTGGGCTTTAGCAAGTTTATCAGTCTCGGCAACAAAACTAACCTGAACGAAGCCCACTTTATTGAACACGTTGCTGATGATCCCAATACTAAAGTGATTCTCTGCTACATCGAAGATGTAGAAAATGGTACTCTTTTTCTTGAGACAGCCCGGCGAGCCAGCCGAAAAAAACCGTTAATAATCCTCAAGTCCGGAATAAGTCAGGCTGGCGCCCGGGCAGCGTCTTCCCACACCGGGGCATTAGCCGGCAGTGACCTGGCCTACGAAGCCGCTTTCCTCCAAAGCGGGGTAATCAGAGTTAGAAGTATGTCGGAATTATTTGACCTGGCTATTGCTTTCGCAAACCAGCCAATACCCGGGGGGGAACGGGTCGCTATTATCACCAACTCCGGTGGTCCGGGCATCGTAGCTACCGATAACATAGAATTAAAAAACTTAAAGATGGCCCATTTTACCAAAGATACAATAAAAGAATTAGGTCAATTTCTCCCTGGTGAGTCAAATATCTATAACCCGGTGGATGTGCTGGGAGATGCCAAAGCAGACCGCTACCGCCTTGCCACCAATAAAGTCATGGACGACCAAGGCGTTGACAGCGCCGTTGTACTGCTCTGCGCAGGAGGGGTAACTGAGCCTGTGGAAACAGCCAGGGCAATGATAGAAATAAAAAAAAATCACCCGGAGAAACCACTGGTAGCTGCTTTTATGGGTGGTGAACTGGTGGCAGAAGGAGCAAATACCCTTGCTGCGGCGGGGATACCCTGCTATAATTTCCCGGAACCGGCAATCTCTTCGCTCAGCGGAATGGTAAGTTATGCCCGAAATATACACTTATTGGAAGACGAAACTGTATTGACCTATCAGGATATTGATGCGAAATCAGTTAGATCGATATTAAATCAGGTAAAAAGAGATAATCGCCTGGTACTACTGGGCAGCGAGGCAGCAAAGCTGATCAGCGCATACGGAATTCCGGCAACTACTACTATACTGACCACTCAACCGGAAGAGGCCGCAGATGTAGCTGAAAAGATGGGTTACCCGGTAGTGCTTAAGGTGGCATCGCCAAGAATAACGCATAAAACTGATGTAGGTGGAGTAAAGTTTGGGCTAGAATCATTTGAAGAAGTGCGCAAGGGTTTTATCGAGATTATGGAAAAAATTCAGATGTATATGCCCCGGGTAGCTGTTAACGGAGTCGAGGTTCAAAGAATGATGCCCAAGGGAACTGAATTGATCATAGGCATGACGAGAGATATTCAATTTGGACCTTTAATAGCCTTTGGCCTGGGTGGTATATATGTAAATTTAATTAAGGATGTTTCATTTCGCCTTGCACATCGCCTATCTATAAGGGAAATAAAAAAATTAATAGGTGAAACTAAAGCATATTCATTATTGCGCGGCTACCGGGGAGAACCGCCGGCAGATATAGGAGCAATAGTAGAGGTAATTGGCAGATTTGCAAAACTAGTTACTGATTTTCCTGAGATTACCGAGGTAGATATTAATCCATTATTTGCATATAGTAAGGGAGTCTCAGCAGTAGATGTCAAAATTACTATATCGTGAGGTGTTTTTAGTGAAAAGCCTTTATATCATGGGTACTTCAGGCAGCGGGAAAACCAGCGTGGCCGTTGGCCTCGCTTTGAAATTTCGCCAGGAAGGGTATCGGGTAGGCTATTTTAAACCTGTAGGAAGCAAGGCGGGCAGCACTGCACGAGGAGACGAAGACGCAGAATTAATGAAAGAACTGCTGCAAATGGAACATCCAATTGAAACGATAGTGCCATATTTAGCAGGCCCTTCCTATCTATCAGGTTATAAAAATTCCTGCGTATCGGTAAAAACTATCAAGCAGGCGTATGAAACAGTAGCAGACGGTACAGATCTGGTAATAATCGGTGGCGCCAGTTTTCCACACATCATGGGTTGCCTGGGGCTTGATGCGGCTAGCCTGGCTATAGAGTTGCATGCCATTCCTTTATTTACTATCAAAATTGAAAGCGATTACAGTCTCGATATGGCGATTTTTTTCAACAGCTATCTCGAAAGCAAAGGTATCTCAGTATTGGGCAACATTTTCCATAACGTACCTCATTCCTTAATTGCGAAAACCGAGGGTATTTACCAGCCAATCCTGGAAGAACGAGGTTATCATATTCTTGGTATTATTCCCAAACACCCCATAATAACTTCACCAACAGTTAAAGAATATGCTGAGGCACTAGGAGGTGAAATCCTGGCCGGAAAAGAAAACCTGGATCGTGTAGTAGAAGACGTAGTAATTGGTGCTATGACTATCGAAAGCGCTCTAGGTTACCTGCGACGCACTGCAAACAAAGCCGTCATCACTGGTGGAGACCGTCCTGAAATAGCGCTCTCTGCATTAGAAACCAGCACTTCGGCTATCATTCTCACCGGAGGCTTGTACCCTAACGTAAAATTAATTGCCCGTGCTGAAGAAAAGGGTACACCAATAATACTGGTATACCAGGACACCTATACAACTATTGAAAAGATGTCAGAAGTGACCAGGCGAATTAGGGCTAACGATCAACAAGCCATACAAATAGCGTTAAATAATATAGAAGCGCATTGCAACTGGAGGGTCATCTTAGAATCTTTACAATAAAGTTTCTTATGAAATTTTATGAGTACAAACCCGTATAACCCTTATGTTGCCCGACGGACACCCAGTATCAATCTACTTAATATTTCTTAACTCTATGCGACCCTGTTCAATCTGGCTTAGCAACTTACCTATATGCTCCTCCATGTTTGCTAAGATGTCGTCCGCGTAACTCCTCGCACCTTCCCTTATCTCCCTGGCTACCGATTCAGCTTTATCTACAATTTCCTCAGCCATTATTTTAGCCTGGCGGGTTATTTCGCTATCGTCCGCCTGTTTTTCCAATTGTTTTTTGGCATCCTCCATAATACGTATAGCCTCTTTTTGGGAGTCGCTGAGTACCTTTTCCCTTTCTTGAATAACCCATTTTGCCTGGCGAATTTCTTCAGGTATAGTTGTCCGGACCCGGTCTATAAGATCAAATATCCTCTCCTCATCCACCAGCACTTTTCTGGTTAAAGGAATCTTGCCGCTCGATTCAATAAGGTCTTCCAATTCATTAAGTGCGTTTAGTAAATCCATTGTTGTTACACCTCCCTACCATCACAACATCCAGTGAACTGGTTAACATTTAATTTTTCTTTTAGTTTTTTCACTACCAGGGGTGGCACAAGCCTATCTAACGGTCCGCCAAAAAGTGCTACATCCTTTACAGCGCTAGAACTAATATAGGAATATTCGGCTCTCGTCATTAAAAATAATGTTTCGACATTACAGGCTAGATTTTTATTAATCAATGCCATCCTGAACTCATTTTCAAAGTCTGAGATTACCCGTAAACCGCGCACAATAGCCACTGCACTTTGCTCTGCAGCGTAATAAACCGTAAGGCCGTCAAAAGAGTCAATGGCTACATTACGATAAGGCTTTAGTACTTCCTTTAACATTTCAACTCTTTCCGGTATAGTGAACATTGGGTTTTTTATCGGATTCCTGGAGACAGCCACGATAACCCGATCAAAAATAACAGAAGCCCTAACGATGATATCCAAATGCCCTAAAGTTACAGGATCAAAACTACCCGGACAAATTGCAGTCCGCAAACCATATTCCCCCTCAAGTAAAAATTAATTCATGGTGTAAAAAGAAAGCAGATTATCCCCATATTTTTCCTGCCGCAACAACTTTATAGAAACAACCTCCGGGGGGAGTATATCTTTCTTACTACTTTCAATAACAACGGTTCCCTTTCGGACTAACAAATTATTTATTAATATACCTCTCAATGTACCCAGTATTAGATTATCATAATAAGGTGGATCCATAAATATTATATCAAACTTTTGTCCCTCTCTACCTAATAGCTGCAGAGCCTGGTCAACACTTGCACATCTTATATCTGCCTTCGTTATTAATCCCGTAATGCTCAAATTTTGTCTTATTATATTGATATTTTCAATCTTTTTCTCCACAAATACTGTTCTTAATGCCCCCCTGCTTAGTGCTTCAATGCCAATATTGCCGGAACCCGCAAACAAATCCAAAAAGTAACTTCCCTCTATTAAAGGTCTCAGAATATTAAAAAGCGCTTCTTTCACCCGGGCTGTCGTTGGCCTGACTGAAAGTCCACGGGGAGATTTCAACTGCCGTTTCTTAGCTGAACCTGCTATTACCCGTAAGATATCGATCCCTTCCTTTGATAAAAAATATTATAGCACAATAAGTAAAGAAAATCGAATTCTTTACTTATTTGAAATTCAAACCTGTTAAATACGTCTTTTATGGTATATTATAGCTTAAACAGGACAACCTATCGATATAGTAGGGGGATAAAAAAATGCAACTAGATTTTTATCGAGCCTTTTCAATAAATGTCGATTTAGCAGTAGAAGCTCATGATTTGGTGCGGGGGCAAACAGGTAGGGAAATACCAGGCGTTATCGTTGACCGGGAAAAGTATGATAATTCTACAGTCACTATTGTAAAAGTTGTCGAAGAGCAGGCTGAGCAATTAATTGGAAAACCCCGGGGGAATTATATCACTATTGATGCACCAATCCTTCGTGAAAATAATCGCTCAGCACAACAGGAAGTAGCGGAAATACTAGCAAAAAAACTATCTTCCCTCTTTAACCTGCCGGAAAATGCTAACATTCTCCTGGTTGGTCTGGGAAACTGGAATGCTACGCCTGATTCCCTGGGACCAAAGGTGGTTGACCATAGTATGGTCACCCGTCATCTATTTAAATATGCGCCCGAAGAACTTGCTGAGGGAATGCGTTCAGTTAGCGCCATTGCCCCCGGGGTACTGGGGATCACAGGTATTGAAACCGCTGAGATTATTAAGGGTATTGTAGAAAAAATTCAACCTGAATTAATAATCGTGATTGACTCATTGGCCGCAGGTAGTGTCGAGCGCATTGCCACAACCATCCAAATTGCTGATACAGGGATTAACCCTGGTTCTGGAATCGGTAACAAACGGGCATCCATCAATCAGGAGAGCATGGGCGTACCGGTGATCGCAATCGGTATTCCCACAGTTGTCCACGCAGCCGTGATCGCTCAGGTAACTGTAGAACAGTTTATAGAACAGCTTAAAGTGAACCCGGTACTTGACCAAATATATAAAAATTTACGTCCGGATTTCACTCAACAGGTTATTAACCAGGTCCTGCAACCTTTTGCCGGCAATCTAATGGTAACACCAAAAGAAATTGACACACTAATTTTAAATACATCAAAAATAATAGCGGGAGGAATTTCTATGGCCCTGCATCCCTCTATCGACTTTGAAGATTTTAATATGTATTTAAATTAATAAAAAAAAATATAACAAGCGGAGTATTATCCGCTTGTAAAACTAAAAATTGAAAGTGGGTTGACAAGTTTTTTAATACCCAGGTGACGCATTACCAGCATCACCCGGGATTTAACGAAACCAACCAGCTAATTCCATCCTACTTCCCCGTTCACCTAAGGTGTCAAAGTTGCGTTTGTCACCTGCGGAGTGGGAGGAACAGTACCTGATGCCAGGCTGTTTTCATAAGCAGCAATCATCTTCTTGACCATGTTACCACCGATAGCACCGTTCATCCGAGAAGGCAGGTCACCCATGTAACCTCCGTCAGGGATCTGGATACCGAGTTCACGGGCGGTCTCCCATTTAAAATCCTCCATCGCCCGGCTGGCTCCACGAATCAGGATTTGGTTCCTTTTTTGACCTTGTGCCATGTTTTCACCTCCCTGTGTTTTATGAAACTAGTATGGACGCAGCCAGATGTCTTTATGCTAGAACATCTTCCCTCAGTAGCTATCAAAAATTAAACTATCATAAATTTTGAAAAGTATGAAAATTATCTTTTACCAGTAGTAATTTCGGATCTGGGGTTTTAAAGTAATTCTTAAAAACAATGTTTTATAATTACCTGGTGTTATCCCACGTCTATATAATTTACTGCACTGTCAAACCGGGCTTTTACCTCAGCCAGCAAAACCCGGCTTTCGGGTTTTAGAAGTTGGGGATCTTCCCTTACCCAGGCTAATGCTTCCTCCCGTGCTAACTGTAGCGCCTTCCAGTCCCGAAAGAGATCAGCTATTCTAAATTCAGGAAGACCTGACTGTCGGATACCATAAAATTCACCGGGACCACGCAGGCGCAGATCTTCTTCAGCCAGAGCAAAGCCATCCGTAGTAAGGGTCATTGCCTTTAGCCTCGCACGTCCTTCTTTTGTCTTTGGGCTGGCAACCAGAATACAGTGCGACTGGTAAAAGCCTCGCCCCACCCTGCCCCGGAGCTGGTGGAGCTGGGCCAGGCCATAGCGATCAGCATCTAATATAGCTATTATCGTGGCATTTGGTACATCCACTCCTACTTCAATGACAGTGGTACAAACCAGAATCTCGATTTCACCTCTCCGGAAACAGTCCATCACGCTTTCTTTAGCATCAGAACGCATTCGTCCGTGCAGTAATCCAACCCGAAAGTCCTTGAATTCTGCAGCAGCCAGGTTTTCCGCCAGTGCGGCAGCCGCCTGCAGGTCTATTTTTTCTGACTCCTCGACCAGAGGACATACGATAAAGGCTTGCCTGCCCTGCCGCACCTGTTCTTTGATCATGCTATATACCCTGGTCAGAGCGCCGGAAGGAACATGGTAAGTCTTTACCGGAAGCCTGCCGGGGGGCAGCTGAGCGATCACCGATATGTCCAGTTCACCATACAAGGTCAGGGCTAACGTGCGGGGAATCGGGGTAGCTGTCATCACCAGGGTATCCGGACAACTTCCCCTATGTTGCAGATTTGCCCGCTGCCGCACGCCAAAACGATGCTGCTCGTCCACAACTACCAACCCCAGCCTATAAAAGTGGACTCCTTCCTGGATCAAGGCCTGTGTACCCACCAATATATTAACCTCTCCGCTGGTAACTGTCTCGAGCAAACTATCTTTCTCCTTTTTCCGGATACCACCGGTTAAGAGACCAACCTTAACACCATAGCGTCCGAGGGCTTCCCTCATTCCCAAGTAATGCTGCTCAGCCAAAATTTCCGTGGGTGCCATCAGTGCCCCCTGCAGGCCGTTTTCTACCGCTTTAAGCAAAGCAATTATCGATACCACCGTTTTCCCAGCCCCCACATCACCCTGAAGCAGCCGGTGCATAGGTACTGATGATTCCATGTCACGAGAAATCTCTTTACACACTTTTATCTGCTCGGCAGTCAATTTATAAGGTAAATTTTCTATAAAGCTGGTTGTTAATTTACCCCCCGGTAGACACCTGTACAGCTTTTCCCGGTTGCGTAGTTCTTTCCAGCGGACTGACAGCGCCAGTTGAAAGAGAAACAGCTCTTCAAAAATAAAACGCTTCCTGGCCCGTTCAGCATTCTCATAGTTATCAGGAAAATGGATAGAATGCAACGCCGATTCAAAATGGGGCAAGTGTAATTTTTCCAGCAATCTTTCAGGTAAAAATTCTTTTGTTTGACCCTTTAATTCCTCCAGGGCAGCTTTTACTATTGACCTTAAAAAACGCTGTTTTAACTGCCAGGTTAGAGGGTAAACAGGCGCCAGGCGGCCTGCACTTAAAATATCTCCGCCTTCATCGCGCTCATATTCTTCCACCATTACCTGAACAGCTCCATATCCCTTTTTTACCTTGCCGGTTATTATTATTCTCATACCACGTAAAAGGTTTTTCTTTATAAACGGTTGGTTGAACCAGATAGCATAAAATATACCCAGTCCGTCATTTATCGCCACTTTAGTTATAATCAGGCCACGCCTCGACCTGTTCTCCTGTACGGCCATAACCGTTCCCCGCAACACAGCCATTTCCCCTTGAGCACAGGCCCCTGCCGGCTTAATCCGGGTGCGGTCTTCATAACGGCTGGGGAAATAGTACAAAAGATCTTTGACGGTAAAGATTCCTGCTCTTTGCAAAACTGCAGCTCGCCGTGGTCCAACTGTTCTAATATACTGAACTAGTTTTTTCAAGAAATCCTTATCCATGTAAAATCCTTCTAAAAGAAAAAATAATCCCGCAAGACCTGCCTTGCAGTAGAAAAAATTTTTTGGTAGAATGTATAAGTGGTCAAAGGAGGTGTGTAAAATTATGGCTAGAAAATGCTCGGTTTGCGGCAAAGGTATCACAGTTGGAATGAAAATGAGTCACTCACATATACGCACTAAAAGGACTTGGGTTCCCAACTTGCAACGTGTCAAGGCGATTATAAACGGTTCACCAAGAAAAGTGCTGGTATGTACCCGGTGTCTTAGGAGTGGTAAGGTCCAGCGTGCGATATAACTAAGAATAAAGCGGTTCGTTAACTTTGTCTGGACCCGGCCGACAGGCCGGGTCCAGAGTGCATACTCATCTTCTTCAACCAGCCATATTCTTTAAAAGATTGGCCATCTCTATAGCAGTTACTGCCGCGTCCCAGCCTTTATTACCGGCTTTGGTGCCTGCTCGCTCAATGGCCTGCTCGATAGTTTCAGCGGTAATGATTCCAAAAATAGTAGGCACACCGCTATCCAGCCCCACCTTGGCCACACCCTTGGCCACCTCAGCAGCAATATAATCAAAATGAGGAGTAGCTCCCCGGATTACTGCCCCCAAACAAATAACTGCATCATATTTTTTTATGGAAACCATCTTGCTGGCTACCAATGGTACTTCAAATGCCCCAGGCACCCAAGCCACCTCGATGTCCTGCTCTGCTACCCCGTGCCGGTTGAGGGCATCTAGGGCGCCACCCAGCAGCCGATTGGTGATAAATTCGTTAAAGCGGCCTAACACCAGCCCAAATTTGAGGCCATGGCCTAACAAATGTCCCTCATAGAATTTCGGCATACAATAAACTCCTTTACAATAAACTTCTCTAAATATACCTCAAATAATACTTAACGTTCACCACTAACGTGCAGCAGGTGGCCTAGCTTTTTTTGTTTGGTGGACAGATAAAAGCGGTTGTTCTTTCCCGGTTTTATTTCTATCGGCACACGCTCCACGACCTGCAGTCCGTGACCTTCCAATCCTGCTATTTTTCGGGGATTGTTGGTGAGCAGACGGAGCTTTTTTAACCCCAGGTCGGCTAGTATTTGTGCTCCCATACCGTAGTCCCGTAAGTCCGCGGGAAAACCCAACTCTAAATTAGCCTCCACCGTATCTTTGCCCTGATCCTGAAGGTAGTAGGCCCGCATTTTATTCACAAGGCCAATACCGCGTCCTTCCTGGCGCATATACAAGAGAACCCCTGTACCCTCCTGAGCAATCATTTCCATAGCGCGGGCTAACTGGTCACCACAATCACAGCGTGTCGATTTAAAGACATCCCCCGTTAGGCACTCCGAATGTACCCGCACCAGAGGTGCTTCTACCTGCTCCATCTCACCCATAACCAACGCCAGATGCCCCTTACCGTCCAGGACACTCTCATAAGGTATAGCCGTAAACTCACCGTATCTAGTCGGTAAACGAGCAGATTCAACGCGGCGTACTAATCGCTCAGTACGCCGCCGGTACTGAATCAGGTCAGCTATCGTAATAATTTTTAAATTGTGTGTTTTAACAAACTCTATTAACTCGGGCACCCTGGCCATAGTACCGTCTTCTTTAATGATCTCGCAGATAACACCAGCCGGATAAATGCCGGCCATTCTAGTAAGATCCACGGCTGCCTCGGTGTGACCGGCCCGTCTTAAGACTCCGCCTTCCTTGGCACGCAGAGGGAAAATATGACCCGGTCGGCGCAGATCGGCCGGTTTGGTGTTAGGATTCAACACTGCTTTAACGGTCATGGCCCGCTCGTGGGCAGAAATGCCGGTAGTACATTCTTTAGAATCAATAGAAATAGTGAAGGCAGTTGCATGGGGGTCAGTATTATGGGTTACCATAGCTGGTAAGTCAAGTTCATCAAGGCGTTTCCCGTCGATAGGCAGGCAGACTAGTCCACGCCCATTTCTGATCATAAAATTTATTGCTTCCGGCGTGGCCATCTCAGCAGCCATAATTAAATCCCCTTCATTTTCACGGTCTTCGTCGTCCACTACAACGATAATTCTCCCCTGTTTAATATCTTCTATCGCTTCTTCAATTGTGTTAAACTTCATTACTACATTTCCTTTCTCTGTTAAATTTTTCTTCTATATAAAACCATGTTCGGACAAGAAACTCAAACTTATTTTTGACTCTCTGCTATAATTATCAGAAAACGAAGCCAGTCTTTCAATGTATTTACCAATAATATCCCCTTCCAGGTTCACTGTGTCGCCAACCTTTTTCTTTCCCAGCGTGGTTGCATGAGCCGTATGAGGGATTAGTGACACCTGAAAGCAATCCTCCTGTAAATCTACAACTGTCAGGCTGATTCCGTCTATTGCCACTGAACCCTTTTTAATAATATACCGCATTACTTCCCCGGGCGCGCGGATAGACACCAGGTCGGCTATATCATGCCGCTCCATCCGTATGATCTTTCCTGTCCCGTCAACATGTCCACTGACCAGATGCCCGCCCAACCGGTCCCCCAGGCGCAGGGCCCGCTCAAGATTTACGGGATTACCCGGCGCTAATTCTCCCAGGTTGGTCTTGGCAAGGGTTTCAGCCATAATGTCGGCAGTAAATTCACGCGTGGTAAAATGAATAACTGTCAGGCAAACTCCGTTTACTGCGATACTGTCACCTACCTGCACATCCTTCAATACTTTTTCAGCGCCAATAATCAACTGGGCTGAATTAGCTCCATGCCTGGTCGCTCGGAGCATACCCAACTCCTCTATGATTCCGGTAAACATTTATCCACCTCTATATCTTATATATCCTTCCACGCAAAGGTCGGAGCCCAGCGTATTAACTATTACCCGCTCCAGTTCCGCAGCCACAGACAAGTCACCAACCCCCATTCCGCCTACCGGGCCGGGCGCATCCCGCCCACCGATAATCTTCGGCGCGATAAACCATACCACCTTATCCACTATTTTTGCAGTCAGCGCTGAGCCGTGAACCTCAGCACCGCCTTCGATCAATATGCTGGTAACTTCCCGCTGGCCTAACATTTTTATTAACTCATTAAGATTAACCCGTGCGCCTTCATTTACCACCAAGACTTCAGCGCCAACCTGACGCAAAGCCTCCAGCCGCTTCAGTGGAGCGCTTGCCGTAGTCGCGATTAAAGTGGGCGCCTCCGATCGCTGAGTTAATATAGTCGCGTTTAAGGGAGTACGGGCTTGACTGTCTAGGATCACCCTGACCGGGTCGCGTCCTTTTTCAGCAGACAGACGGGTGGTTAGGAAGGGATCATCAGCCAATACTGTGCCAATACCTACCATAATCGCATCGTACCAGTCCCTAAGCTGATGCCCGCAGGCCCGCGCCTCCGGTCCGGTTATCCATTTTGACTGCCCGGTGCGGGTGGCGATTTTTCCGTCCAGGCTCATAGCTACTTTGGCCACAGTGAAAGGTTGACGGGTGGTAATGTACTTAATAAAAACCTCATTTAGTTCCCACGCCTCTTCTTCCATTACTCCTTGAATCACTTCCAATCCGGCGTCCCTGAGTCGCCGGATTCCCCCGCCTGCTACCAGTGGGTTCGGATCAGCCATGGCAATTACTACTTTTGCCACACCAGCGGCGATTACCGCCTCTGAACAAGGTCCGGTACGCCCATGGTGACAGCAAGGCTCGAGTGTCACATAAAGCGTTGCACCGGCAGCATCCCGGCCTGCTTCCGCAAGGGCCAGCATCTCAGCATGTGGTGTACCCGCCCGGCGATGATAGCCCTGGCCAACTACATGGCCGGCTTTAACCACCACCGCCCCTACCATTGGATTCGGGCTGGTCCGACCACGGGCACGGGCAGCAAGCTCTAAAGCCATTTTCATATAATGTCTGTCCATAAATCTCCACCAACTAATAAAATCAAAAAACCCTGGGCAAAACCTCAGGGTTATTTAGAGAAACAAAAAGATATAGCCTGGTATAAAAATCACCAAAAAGGTATACCTACACCCTCTCCCATCCAGACTTTTACTGTCGGCCCCGGTTTCTCACCGGATCAACCCTATTCTAGGGCTCGCGGGCTTAAGCGTCTATTCGCCACACCGCCGGTACGGAATTGCACCCGTCCCTGAAGGCATTACTTATTTACTTTATCTATAATTATAGGTTTTAAATTACGCGATGTCAATAATACAGATTGTTCGGTGGGTGTCAACTTATTGTAGGACTTCCGGGGCCGCATCTCGCTATCCCTTGGAAACACGGCCTGCCGAGGCTCCAGGTCAAGGGTGGCGCCTTGAGTCTCAAGCGTAGCTAATTATTTTATAAAATTGTATAATTACTAAGGGCAATTAATAGCAAGCGTCCGATTTTGGGGGACAGGCCGGGCAAAGATTTATCAGTCAAGGCACTAATTGAGAGCCAATATCGGGATGCACCCCGGAAAGCGATAGTTTACGCAAATCGTCAAACGTTTTGATAGTCCTCTCAAACTCAACATTAAACTGAACAGTATGAATTATTTTAACTTTGTAAATGTCGCGCCGCTGTTACCCCGTTAACCACATATTTAGGTGCTTTTCCCTTTGCTACACAGGCCATATTATCAAGAGCGTTAAGCAACATGCGCCTAAATGCCCCGGTGGTAACACCTGCTAGGTGAGGGGTAATTAGCAGCTTTTTCTGGGCTGTCGGGGAGAGATTTAGCAAAGGATGGCTGGGCGGTGGCGGTTCCGGCGACATCGTATCAATAGCCGCACCACCTAAGTGCCCATTCTCCAGAAATTCTGCCAGGGCCATTTGATCTACAACTTCGCCCCGTGCGGTATTAATGAAAATGGTACCGGGACGCATCAGACCAAACTCACGGCGGTTAATCATGCCCCTGGTTTGCTCGGTTAGCGGAACATGCATACTGATAATTTCACATTCGGTAAGCAGTTCATCTAGTGGCTTGTATTGTACGCCCAATTCGACCTCCGTATTTTCGGCGGCCCGGTAAATATCGTAATAGTAGAGTTTAGCTCCTAACATACCGGCTACTTCGGCAACCTTGCGACCGATAGCCCCTAAACCGACGAGACCCAGTTTAGCATCGCATATATCCGCCAATCCCGTTTTAATAAGTTGTCCTCGCAACTGTGCATAGTTTCCGGCCTTAATTTCACGGTCGGATACCAAAACATGGCGTTGTAATGAGACGATCATCCCGATGGCAAGCTCCGCCACCGAACCGGCATTTTTCCCGGCATTATTTGCTACCGGCAGCAAGTGTTTAGCGGCTGCATCCGCATCTACCGTGTCATATCCTACTCCGTCCATTTGGATCATTTTAATGGACGGACTGTTTTCAATTACGAAAGCGCTAATTTGAGCTGGTGAAAAACCGGATAAAGCAAGCAAAAAATCGGCGCCCCGGCAGGCTTTAATAATGTCTTCTTCATTAAAATTTTCTAAAAAAATAAAATTCCATCCTTCTGGTATATCTATATTTGTTTTAAAGAAACGGTCCCTTGGGACCAGGCTAACAGTGGTAGGCATATCCAACCCCCCCCAAAACTGTATTTTCTTTTAAGCTTAATTGTGTGAAATTTCAAATAATTCTGTGCCCACAATAACATTCTCATTATATTTAGGGTAATATTTAAGCCAACTTGCGCAAATCATGACACCAGCGGCATAACCGGTGTCTTAACAAAATACACATTTTTTGCAAGAAATCGCCTTTAAAAAAATCCAATGTGTTTTGCGCCTTAAGACGAACAAGATATCGCCTACAGGAAGATAAACACCTCGTAAACACCAGTCCCTGTGGTAATAAAGGTTCTTCTTTATTTGATAAAGTGTGGAATTGTACTGGTACAATGGACCATAGGTTATACTGATTCCAAAACATTTTCACCTCCAAACTAATTATTAGCCTATTCGAAAACTCAAAAGGATTCATTTTTCAATATCAGGACAAAGATACCATATTACCCTCATCATTTATTCAAATGTTTAAATCAGTTTTAAGTAAACAATTTTTTTACGACTTAAGTTCTTGTATTTTAGATTTATTCAAGCGGAGGAAAATCTATTCGTTTCTATGCGATGGTAGAGCAACTACTAGTTGCTTTTATGAAAAAATTGCCGGATTTTACAAGAAAATGGTAAGCCCTTAATACTGAGCTTAAGGAGTTTTTTTAAGCGATAAGCGAGAGGTATGTTTTACCCCTAGCTTCAAATAGTTACTCCCTGAAAACCATCCTGAACCAGGCTGTTCTGTTTCTGGTTGGTGGATACCGGCAGAATTTATCGTACACTTTGCAAACGCTTTGATCATTTCCTCCTGGCTATATCCAAGATCCTCAACTATCTCAGTTGCGAGCGGCAGCAATACCATCAGCTTTCGGTCTTTTTAGGCGAGCAGAAACAATCCTGGTGATTTACCTCGGTCCATATTAGGGTATTCTATTGTGGAAGCTTCCCAAGTAACGAGAAGTTAAGCCAGTCATAAAATGTTATGGCTGGCTTCCTTTTATTCCGGCATTATTTCAAACATCTGTCTTCAAGATTTAACACCTCACGCTTGCCGCAATATTCCTCGCGGAGTTTTGGCTTTTCAATCTTGCCAGTCGGGTTTCGTGGGACCTTGTCGAAGAAAACTTTGTGCGGCCTTTTATACCTGGGTAATTTCTCGCAGAATTCAATAACCATAGACTCACTCAGTTTCCTCCCGAGTTTGACCTCTACAATCGCCACGGGTATTTCCCCCAGGCGGTTGTCAGGCATTCCTATTACGGCAGCATCCTTTATATCGTCATGGGACCGCAGAAAATCTTCAATTTCCACAGGGAAGATATTCTCCCCTCCGGTTATGACGACATCTTTCTTCCGGTCCACAAGGTAGATGAACCCGTCTTCATCCTGCTGGGCCATATCCCCGGTATAAAGCCAGCCGTTCTTCAGTACATTGCTGGTGGCTTCCGGGTTTTTATAATAACCTTTCATAACTCCCGGTCCTCTGACAATCAATTCACCAACATTGCCTTGAGGAACAGGATTTCCGCTGCTATCGACAATCATCGTTTCCCAGTTAAAGCCAGGTAGGCCGATCGCGCCAACCTTGTGCATATTTTCCATGCCAAGGTGAACGCAACCAGGTCCGGTTGACTCACTTAAGCCATAATTAGTATCATACTGCTGCCCCGGAAAATACTTTTGCCATCTCCTGATCAGGCTTGGAGGCACAGGTTGGGCTCCAATATGCATTAGCCGCCATTGTTCAAGGTGATAGTCGTTCAGGTCAACTTCCCCGCTCTCTATAGCGTCGAGGATGTCTTGGGCCCATGGCACAAGAAGCCATACTATTGTTGCTTTTTCTTCAGATATTGCTTCAAGAATCCACTGTGGTTTCATACCACGCAGGATTACGGCCTTTGAACCGACAATAAGGTTGCCGAACCAGTGCATTTTAGCCCCAGTATGATACAATGGGGGAATACAAACAAAATTATCATTGTGGTTCTGAAGATGATGGCGGTTTTCTGAAATGCACGCGGAGACAAGGTTATCGTGTGTCAGCAAAATAGGTTTAGGATCCCCCGTTGTACCTGATGTGAAGTAAATGGCAGCCGAATCATAATCAAAAAATGTCACATCGGGGGCATCAGCAGGGTATTTCCTAATTATTTCATCATAACTTTCGGCTTTTTCGGGGCAGTCCTTTCCTACAAAAATAAACTTTTCAACATGGTGGAGCTGGTCACTGATTTCGTCAATCTTATCCCGGAACTCGGGTCCGTAAACGAGCACCTTGCCCTCCGCCGCCCCTATACATTTTCTAATTTCCGCCGCGGTAAACCGGAAGTTTAGAGGAACGGCCATGGCTCCGGTTTTTAAAATACCAAAATAAGTAGGCAGCCATTCCAGGTTATTCATCATTAGATGAACAACCTTGTCACCCTTCCCCACACCAGATGCCAGTAGAGCGTTTGCAAACTTGTTGGCCGTACTTTCAAATTCTAGCCATGATATCTCTCTTCGTCTGTTCACAGCCGGCTCACGCTCTATTAAAGCAGTCTCATGTGGATACATCCGTGCATTGCGGGAAAGCATTTCTGTTATTGGCATAAAAAAACCTCCTTTTGGCCGAAACAAGTTCTACCCGTGGCGTTTACTAAAACATGTTCAATCTAGTAATTTTCCGTACTGCGGGAAAAAATAAATATAAAAGATAATTCCTACTTTCCCGATTTCCATCTAACACCTCCCATCCATTTTGATCTTTTGTCCGCGTTGAGACGGTAGCAATGCCCTGACTTCTAAAACGTACTGAACTATCTGTTAGTCAGGTATATTAAATTATTTCCAACAGTATGCTAAACAACTTTTTAAAAATAAATAATCGTCTAATAAGTGGAAATATTTCAACAACTTAATGATTTAGCTAATTTCTTTTCTTTAAGGCTTTTAGTACCTTTTCCGGGGTAATGGGTAATTCGGTAAATCTTACCCCAATTGCATCGTATACCGCGTTAATAATTGCCGGGATAGTCGGCTGAACGGCGCCTTCGTCGGTTTCCTTAAAACTCCGAATGGGGCTGCTTGAATATAACCATCTTAGTCCAGGCCGATTTTCATTTTCATGTAGCATACATGCCGACCTTTGTGCGTGAAAAATACCTCATTGCGCTCAAACGTCACCTTGACTAGCCGCCCAGTTTTCCTGGACAACAGACATGCGACAAATTCGGATGAGGCTACTTCACCCTTACTGCCGAAACCACCACCTACCGTAGGCAGGGTAACCCGGATCTCGTTCATGGGTATTTCCAGGACGTTTGACATCTGGCGGTGCAGGTAGTGGGGAACCTGGCTACTAGCCCACAAATGGAGTTGCCCGCTTTGAGAATCATCACTGGCCAGGGCGGAATGCGGCTCCAAAAAGGCATGGTTGACGTAAGAGTGAAAGGCCCAATCGATCCTCTGGGATTTCTTCGTAAAGACGGTAGCGAATCCCCAGTTGCTAAAAAGTGCTAACCGGTAGTTAAATATTATACTATTCATAATATTATGTAAATTCGTTTTCTAAAAATATGGAAATTCGACAAGTCAGGATTTTTTGAATATAGGGAAACCGGCAAATTAGAATTTTTAGTGAGTAGGAATCTTTTCAATTAGTTAACATCAATAAATTATTTCCCCTACTCGACATCCTAATAACTCAACTTCCTGTATGAAAGAATAAGCTTTCCCTTAAAAATGCCGGCAGGAAGGAAATGAACTTATCGATTAGTTTTTCAAAGCACAGTCAGTTATTGTAAGGTACTTCCTGGTGTTCTTGCGCTTTGGCGTTCTGTTATGCTTGTAACCAAGCAAGCTCTTTACCGTTTCTGGGTAGCTACCTCCCTGATTTCACGCACAGCCGCAGCAATATCCTCCCTACCGAATATAGCCGAACCGGCCACCAGCACCGTTGCGCCGGCCTGCGCCACGGCCGCGGCAGTATCCCGGTTTACTCCGCCGTCCACCTGAATCTCAGCGTTTATGCCCTTCTCTTTAAGCATGTTTTTGATAATCCTAATCTTGGGCAATACCTCCGGGATAAAGGACTGCCCGCCAAAACCAGGGTTGACAGTCATTAAAAGCACCAGGTCCACTAGGGGCAGAACATATTCTAACGATTCAGGTGGTGTTGCCGGATTAAGTGCCACACCAACCATTGCTCCTTGTTCTTTGATCATAGAAAGCACCCGATGCAAGTGCCGTGTTGCCTCTACATGTACTGTAACCAGGTCGGCGCCTGCATCAATAAACTGTTTTATGTAAAGTTCGGGTTTTTCTATCATTAGATGTACATCAAAACACATGCGGCTCCTTGCTCTGAGTGCCTTTACCACCAGGGGACCGACAGTAATATTGGGAACGAAATGACCATCCATTACGTCAATGTGCAGGTATTCCGCTCCAGCCTCCTCAGCTTTCAAAACATCATCGAGGAGTGCTGCAAAATTAGCGGACAAAATTGAGGGTGCCAGCTTAACCATTCAATAACGCCTCCTGCGTTTTAATTCCTGCAAAAACTCCAAATATTGCCGGTAACGTATTTCTGCAATGTTACCCATTCCAACTGCTTCCTTGACAGCGCAATCAGGCTCCTTGTCATGCAGGCAGCCGGTATAATAACACTGCCTGGTATACTTTTTTATTTCCGGAAAGCAACGGGATAAATCCTCGGGTCTTAACTCCGGCAACTCAAGGCTGGAAAAACCGGGGGTGTCCGCCACCAGGCCACCTTCCGGCAGGGGAATTAACTCTACATGACGGGTTGTATGTTTTCCTCGTTTTAGTTTTTTACTAATTTCACCGGTCTTGAGTTTTATACCGGGCAGGATAGCATTCAAAATTGTTGACTTTCCTACTCCAGACGGGCCAGCAAATACCGAAATTTTCCCCCGCAGTGACTCGCTAAGCCTCTCCAACCCCGTCCCAGTTATGGTGCTGGTTAGCATTACCGGGTAAAAAGACTGATAACAGGAAACAAACTCCATTATGCCATCCACCGCTAAATCAATCTTATTGAAGCAAACCAGTGGCTCAATGTTGTTTAAAATAGTAGTAATTAAAAACCGGTCGAGTAGCCCAGGGTTTGGTTTAGGCCGTTGAACTGAAAAAACAATTACCGCCTGCTCAACATTAGCTATCATTGGTCGGAGCAACAATGAACAACGAGGCAACACATTTACAATCACCCCGGCCCGGCCGGACTCGAGCGACACTTCCACCCGGTCACCAACCAGAACTTGTTGTTTTTCGTAACGGAAACGCCCTCGGAGAGAACATTCCCATTCTTCGTGGCCATTATACACATAATAATAGCCACCGTAAGCTTTAACTACTATACCTCGCATAAGCTTTCCATTCTATTCAAACTCTTTTTCACTTATCAATTTACCATCAATATAGGCTTGAATCACAGCTTTCCCGAAATAAGGGATTTCTTTAGTTATAACTTTTTTACTCTTACTCTTGTGAGTGCCTTTGTAAGCTTCGTTAGTCCCCCGCGCATCAGTAACCACAATACGCAGCTCGTGCTCTTGATCATCATCCTGTATCCTGGCCTCAACCTTGGCGATGCGCTCGTCCGGTCCGGGTCCGTCGCTGAGGGTTACTTGAACAGCTGAGCCTTCCTTGACATCCGTGCCCTTAACCGGGTTCTGGGTGATCACCTGACCGGTGAAGTAATCAGTACTGGTAGACCTATTGATATTATCGTCCAGCTTTAGCTTAATTTTTTCTAATTCAGCTCTGGCCTGCTCCAAAGTCTTTCCAACCAAGTCCGGCACCTGGCGTAACGGAGGGCCTTTACTAACCGTTAAGCTAACAGGGGCAGCCTTCGCCAGGGATAGACCGTCCTTAGGGTCCTGCTCTATTACCAATCCCTGTCGATACTCATTGCTGTACTTCTCCTTGACTGTGTCAGCAACGTTTAGCCCACTCTGATTGATTATAGCAATGGCCTCGCTTAGCGAATACCCGATGACCCTGGGCACGGTTTTCTGCTCCACCCCCTTGCTCACATTAATCGTTACGATGCGATTCACTTTTACCTTTTCATTAGCGGGAGGGTCCTGTGAAATAACCCTATTAACCGGTACCGTAGGGTGATTATTCCAGGTAACCTGAATATTTTTAAGACCCTTTCCTTTGAGTATGCTCTGGGCTTCTTCACATGTCTCCCCAATGACTGAAGGTATAACTATTTCGTCGACATTTAATAAAAAATGAAAAACTGCAGTACCGGCGCCAAGTAACCCCAAGATTATTAAAACCACCCAAATCCATGTTTGACTCTTCTTTTTAAACCTATCCCTTACTGACTGAGAGCCCTCGGCAGTTGCTCTGCGTACAGTAGGGATCAGTCTGGTGGCAAATTCATCATCCACTTCCGCGTTGCGTTTGGATTCATCAAGATTTTCATTAAGCATTCCCTCTAGTTCACGCACCATCTGTCCGGCGGTTTCATAACGTTCAGATTTATTTTTGGCCATAGCCCTGTTAATGATTTTTTCTAGCCTTAAGTTTACAGCCGGATTTAAACTCGAGGGGTTAATGGGCTCCTCTTGAATATGTTTAAGGGCAACACTAATTGGAGTATCTCCTTGAAAAGGCAACACCCCCGTAACCATTTCATAAAGTACAATACCCAGGGAATAGATATCGGACTGCGGTCCGACATTTCCACCCTGAGCTTGTTCAGGTGAAAGGTAATGAACCGATCCCACAATAGAGTCAGTTTGAGTCAGAGTGGCAGCAGTAGCACCCCTGGCGATCCCAAAATCAGTCAGTTTGGCCCTCCCACCACTTGTTATCAAGATATTTTGCGGTTTAACATCGCGATGCACAATGTTGTTTTCGTGGGCATGTTTAAGTGCATCGCTGACTTGCCGTGCTATCTGGATAGCCTTGTCACTAGGTAGAGCACCCTGGCTTCTGATCAGGTTCTTGAGGTTGTCTCCTTCGACATACTCCATGACCAGGTAGTCCACTGCATCAGCACGTCCAACATCATAGATACTGACTATATTGGGATGTGAAAGACTGGCAATAGCCTGAGCCTCCCTGCGAAAACGATATACAAAATCATCGTCACTGGTAAACTCGGGGCGGAGTACTTTTATGGTAACCAGCCGGTTCAAAACAGTGTCACGGCCCTTGTAAACAATAGCCATCCCGCCACCGCCCAGTTGCTCCAAGATTTCATACCGGTTCCCCAAAAGCTTCCCAATCAAAATTTCCACCTCAGATCATACTTTAACGATAATATTATATGATGTTGTTTTATTTTTTTAAACTATCTAACAGGCAGATCAACACTCAATATCCCTTCGCCACCGCTGCTGCCAGCAACTTACCGGCAATTGGGGCTGCAACTGCCCCACCGGAGCCGGCGTTTTCCAGAATGACCGCAACAGCCAGCCTGGCTGTCTCTACCGGTGCTAATCCGATAAACCAGGCATGCGTCTGACCGTGCGGGTTCTGGGCTGAACCAGTCTTACCTGCTACCTGCACTCCCGAAAAAGCGGCCGCGCGAGCAGTGCCATAATGAACTGCATCGATCATTCCCGCTTTAATTGTTTCAGATGTCCTACTAGTAGCGGCAGTTAGCCATGGTCGATATACTGCCTGCTGCACAGTTGCGCCAGTTGAATCCCTAACAGAGTTAACCAGATGGGGACGCATAATTACACCCTGATTCGCGATGGCTGCCGCCACCAAGGCCATATGCAAAGGGCTGACTAGTAACTCACCCTGGCCTATAGCACTGCTGGCCAGCTCCGTAGAAGTCATTTCACCGGGGTCAGCTATTGTACCCGGCCTTACCGGAATCCCGACAGTTGGATCTTGATCCAGCCCAAAAGCTTTAAAGGTACGGTATAAACCATCGGGCCCTAATTTAAGACCAAGTTGAGCAAATGTCGTGTTACAAGAAACAGCTAACGCCTTTCTCAGGTCAAGCTGGCCATGAGCAGAAAGGTCAGTTAACTTGAAGCCGTCCACGATAAGGAAACCGGGGCAGTTGAAGGTAGCGGTAGCATAGCCGGGGCTGGCCCCAAGCGCTCCGGCCGCTGTAACCACCTTGAAAGCTGAGCCAGGAGGATAAGCCCCCTGTGCTGCCCGGTTAAACAAGGGCAAATCCTCCATCTGTACCAGGTTTTGCCAGATCTCTTCTAGTTTGTTGGGGTCATACCCAGGGCTGGAAGCCATCACTCGCAAGGCTCCCGTTCTGATATCCATCAGCACTACAGCTCCGCGACGGCCACCTAAAAGTTCCATAGCCTGCTGTTGAAGTGCAAAATCAATGGTCAGGATCAGATCTCCGCCCTTTTGCTCCCGCCCTAGAAGCTTATTGATATAATTTCTAACCCGGTCTACACCTTCCATTCCCAACAGGTAGCGATCGTAAGCGGATTCAAGCCCTGCCCTACCATACTTGCTTGAGACATACCCAATCACATGGGGCGTATTTTTTCCTCCCGGATATACCCTCCTGCCCTTGCCGCTGTTAAGATCCGTCCTGGCTAGAGCTATACCCCCGGTATCATAAATATTCCCCCGAATAATCAGGTTCTCTAGCTCCTGCAGGCGTCGGTTATACGGGTTCGCGGCTAAATCTGAACCTTTGATTACTTGTAAATAGGATAGGTATATGACCAGGACCAGTAGAAGGCCTAGTAGAAGATAACCTAGTTTTAAAATATTTTGTTTCATATATCAATATAAGCCTCATGAGAAATATTAAGCAAGAATCCAAGCAAGATGAAGTTTGCCACAAGTGAACTTCCGCCATAACTGATATACGGCAGGGTAATACCGGTTAACGGCAGCAACTTGGTTACCCCGGAAATAATTATGAAAGCCTGTATTGCTAAGAGAGCGGTCAATCCAGAAGCTGCCAGAGCAGCAAATTCATCCTTGGTTTTTAAAGCAATTTTGATTCCTCGAAAAACATAAATCATAAATAATATGATTATACCAGTACCTCCCAGTAACCCCATCTCCTCACAAATAGCTGAAAAAATGAAATCTGTATGCACCGCTGGAATATATTCTGGGTACCCCTGGCCAAACCCAGTTCCCAATATTCCACCAGAATTGATGGCAAAAAGAGACTGGCTTACCTGATAACCAGTATTTTCTATATATTGCCAGGGATTAAGCCAGGTCTCTACTCTTGATCTAACGTGATCAAAAAGATAAAAGCAAACCCCTGCTCCGGCTATAAAAAGTCCCAACCCAAAAAGAACGTAAAATATGCGGGAAGTAGCCACATACACCATAGTTAGAAAAGTACTGAAATAAATCAGTGCAGCCCCAAGGTCTTTTTGAAAAACCAGTAGTAACAGTGAAATACCCCACATAACGGCCAGCGGTCCCCATTCCTGAGGGCCGGGTAATGAAAGACAACCCAGGTTTCTTGTACCAGCAGACAAAACAGCTTTATTTTCTATCAGGAAACTAGCCAGAAACAGCACAACCAAGATTTTCACAAATTCAGAAGGTTGTAAACTAAACAATCCGAGATCTAGCCAGCTTTTTGCACCCCCCTGCTCGCTACCGAAAAAAACAGGCAAAACCAAGGCAATCAGACCTACCAGCGCATAGATATATTTGTAATCACTTAAGAAACGGAAATTAACAAACTGCCTGGTAGTTAAGACCAAGGCCACAAGACCAGCCAATAGCCAGACAAACTGGCGGACAGCGTAAGCCGGATCTAACCGGAACAAAAAAACCAGCCCGGTAGAACAAAGCAAAGCAGTAATCGGAAGCAAAAGGCAGTCACCATGGTACCCCGTGAGGCTCCAATAAAAGCTAACCAACAGAAAGGCAGCTACGGTGGCGAGACCTATCAAAAGGGCCCGTGGCTCTGGGCTTCCGGCTGCCCCAAGATGCAGCAAAAGCATTCCGGTCATCATGTAAACGCCAGTCATCAGAATCAGTTTCAATTCTAAATGTCTGCCTGTTTTACCCTGCATGGAGGAGTTTTTTTTACTATTGTTAATAGAAATCATTTCGTTCCTCCACATCATCTAACCGAGGATGTTTTAGATTTCGGCCAGAATGATAGTGATGTTGTCCTCGCCTCCACTCTTCAACGCCTTACTAAGAAGAATACGCACAGCAGTATTTGTGTCCGAAGCATTATTGATTACAGACAGTAACTCGCCCTGGTTGAGATAACGGGTTAAACCGTCTGTGCAGAGTAACAGCAGATCGCCCGGGTATATTTTTATAATGTTGAGGTCAACCTGAACCGACTTATCCGTACCAAGTGCCCTTGTTAATACATTACGTTGAGGATGTTGCAGAGCCTGTTCTTCGTTAATACCGCCATTTCTAAGTAATTCTTGTACCAACGAATGGTCCTGCGTTAATTGACTGATGTCGCCATCGCGCACTAGATACGCCCGGCTATCCCCCACATGGGCAACAAACAATTTGCTGACTTGCATTAAACAAGCAGTAATTGTTGTACCCATGCCCCTGAATTCCTGATTTTGCATAGATAATTTATATATTGAGGCATTGGCCAGTTTAACGGAACCAATCAAGGCTTTTTCCGGGGATGCGCCTTTCCGGAGCTGGTGGGGCAGTTCACGCTTTAACGTTTGCAAGGCCATATCGCTGGCGATTTCTCCTGCCTGATGACCGCCCATTCCATCAGCAACTGCCAGCAGGCCTATCTGCGGCAATATGTACAGGCTGTCTTCGTTTATCTTCCTGACTAGTCCTGTATTAGTTACTTGCGTCCACCTCATGCCCCCACCTCACAAACTGAAAAATAACGCCTCCGATTCTAATTTTATCTCCATTTGCCAAAACAATCGATTTATCTATCGGGATCTCATTTAAAAATGTTCCGTTCGTACTATCTAGATCCTCCAACCAGTACTGACCATCTTTTAAATATATCCGTGCGTGCATGGCAGAAGCAAACGCAGCCGCAATATTAATACTACAAAGGCTATCTCTACCTAAGAGCACTTCCTGGCCTGCGGCAAAAGTGTCACCAGGTTTCAGTTCTGATAATAAACTCTTAACAACTACTAATTCGGCACCATCGCCCGTTTCATGGGGGGATGGTTTGACATGATAATCAACAATTCGGTTTTCTTTTAAATTTTGCGGGGCTACTTCTTGTAAGTCACCAATCATCCATTTGATCAACTTAAAAATCGATAAGAATAAAAGCAGTAGAAATAAGTACCTCAAAACCATAACGAAAATAGCAAACATATTACTCCACCTTAAAGGTACAAATTGTAGTCCCTAAAGCCACTGTGTCGCCAGGTTTAAGTATCCTGGTCGTTACTCTGACACCATTAACTTTAGTTCCGTTAGTACTTCCAAGGTCAATGATACTATACTGACCCCGGCTCCACTCAATTTGTGCATGGCGGCGAGATACACTGGAGTCACTTAAAACGATATCGCAGCCCGCTCGACGCCCCAGTAACATGGTTCCTTTACCAAGATTAAAATATTTGCCCTGGTCCGGACCTTCCTCTATCTTCAGCCAGCCAAATGAGTCAGGCTTTTTTTCTATATCTGCCATGCCTTTAGTAGCTAGGCGAAACCTTTGGGTTTGCTCAAGCCGCATTTTTTCCGCTTTAGGCAGTTCGTCATCCGGAGGAGCCTCACTAAATTCTGACTCTATTCTTATACAACCAGCACGCATTAGATCATCTTTTGCGAAACTTACCGCTGGTGGACCAGTCAAGGTATATTTTTTTTCAAACGACTTCTGCTCTAAATAATCGTTTAGTTCCCTGGACAATGCTGATGCAATCGTCGAAATCTGATCATATTCTGCTGGGTTAAGGTGAATAGTATACTGATTTGGAACGTATATTTTATTAATACTCACCTGTCGGCGGTCCCTCATTTCTCTTGTCAGTCGTTTGGCAATCTCAGCGGGTTCAACATGTCCTTTGTATTTACCCTTAAAAAAACCTTCTATATATTTTTCCAAGCTGCCTTCCAGACCGGAGAAAACACCCAAATAAATCACCCCCATCAGCATTTTATTGCTGTTGCTGGTTATTGACAGTTCATTCTTCTTCTCAGTTGCCCGCAGGCAGCGTCTATGCCGGCGCCAAACCCACGCCGTATCGTCGCAGGTATTCCCGCTGTCTCTATAGTATTTCGAAACAAATCAACCTGTTGCTTTGACGGGGGCCTAAAAAACCTTTCCGGCACTGGATTAACAGGAATCAGGTTTACGTGACATAGCATACCCGATAATAGCCGGCACAATTTGTCAGCGTGCTCCTGACTATCGTTCAGTCCGGCCAATAATGCATATTCAAAGGTTATTCGCCGCCCGGTTTGCTCTGAGTAATCCTCACAGACACTCATTAACTCCTGAAGTGGGTATTTTTTATTAACTGGCACCAGCATATCGCGCAGGTTATTATCTGGAGCATGCAACGACACTGCCAGGGTGATTGCAAGTTTTTCCCTGGCCAATTCCTTAATCCGGGGCGCTATACCACAGGTAGATACTGTGATATGGCGCTGCCCGATATTGAGACCATGAGAAGCAGTAATATTCTTGATAAAGGTCAGAGTTGCTTCATAATTATCCAGCGGCTCACCGGAACCCATAACAACCACATGGCTTACCCGTTCACCGTAGTCTTTTTGAATACTAAGAACTTGCCCATAAATCTCACCAGGGCTGAGATTCCGGATAAGACCTTCCAAACCGGAGGCACAAAGACGACAACCCATTCTGCATCCGACCTGGGTAGAAATACAAGCTGAGTTGCCATAGCTATGCTTCATTAAAACGCTTTCCACAGACTGCCCGTCATTCATTTCAAAAAGGTACTTTATCGTGTCTCCAGACCGTGAAACCTGTTTGGCCAGTATGTTCAAGTGTCCTGTTACAGCTATAGCCGCCAGACGGCTTCGGAACTCCATGGGCAAGTTAGTCATCTCGTGAAATGATCTGGCCCCCTTTTGAAAGATCCAGCTTGCTATCTGTTTTGCCCGGTATTGTTTGCCACCAAGTTTCTGGCTCAAGCCAATTAGTTCCGGTAGGGTAAGATCTTTCAAGTTAATTTTAGGCGCCATCGCGATTATAACCATCCTTCTTATATAAACTATTCTTCATAATTTTACCCTAACCCTTTTTTCTCATTCGACAGATATAAAAGCCGTCCATGCCATGATAATGCGGCAATATTTGCAAATAGCCACCGGCCATTGTTCCTTCTAAGTCAAGGCCAACAGGGAGAAACTGGGATAAGTCCTCTAATATGAAATCCGGGTGCCGTCTCAGAAAGTGTTTAACCTGACCAAGATTTTCCTCATGGTTGATGGTACAGGTGCTATAAACCAGCACTCCTCCTTTCTTGAGACAGCGGGCAGCACTCGTTAAAATTTCGGCCTGCAACTGAACGATAGCCGGTATCTGACCGGGCTCCTTGCGCCAACGGGAATCCGGACGTCGTCTAAGGACCCCCAGACCTGTACAAGGAGCATCAATCAGGACATAATCAGCCCAATTATGCATTATTTCAGGTAATTCTCTGGCATCTCCAGTAAATCCTTGAACAATCTCAATACCGAGGCGTTCGCAGTTTTCCTTAATTAATTTAAGCCTATGCGGGTGGATGTCCACTGCTACAATCTCACCCTGGTTATCCATTAACTGAGCCAGGTGGGTTGTCTTCCCCCCTGGAGCGCTACAAGCATCAAGGACACAAGTCCCACTGGAAGGCATTAAAGCCCTCCCTGCCAGCATAGAACTTTCATCCTGCACCTGAAACAGTCCTTCATGAAAAGCTTCCAGAGAATTAAAAGAAAAGAGACCTGATATCCTTAGACCCTCCGGAGCATAGTCTGTCTGGCATATTGTTAGTCCATCTTTTCTTAGCCTGGCTGCGAGGCCTTCCCGGGTAATTTTAATGGTATTGGTCCGCACCGTATTCGGAGCCGGCTCATTATTAGCCCGGCATAATAATATTGTTTCCTTCAGGCCAAAATCCTTTAGCCATCGTTCCACCAGCCAGGCCGGATGGGAATAACGTAATGAAATATGTTCAACAGGGTTTTGCTTGATCTCAGGAAACCTGATTTCTTTAATTCTCCGCGCAACGTTACGTAATACACCGTTTACAAATTTGATAGCGCCAGGATGTCCACAATACCGACGTGCCATCTCAGTCCCCTCATTACAGGCGGCTGAATGGGGTACCCGGTCCATAAACATCAACTGGTATACTCCAAGACGCAAAATATTTCGGAGCGCTACAGTTTGGGATGTAAGTGGCCTCTTAATAAATTTGGCTAATACCCAGTCCAGAGTATTAAGCGAACGCAAGACCCCGTAAGTTAGTTCAGTTGCAAAAGCCCGGTCAAGCTTGCCGGGCTGATATTTTTCCAATACCTGATTTAAAGCCAGATTAGCATAGGCACCTTCCTCATCAACATATCTAAGCACCTGTAACGCCAATTCTCTGGCCGAAATTCGAGCCACTGTTTTCATCCTTTCTAGCATAACTATAGTAGTATTAACTGGCCATCTGCTCTTTCCCCTCGATCAGAAAAGAGATGGCCTCCTCAACTAGCGGCACTTTAATCTGGGTGTTAAGGCACGGACCGAATGGACGTTCGTTTGTAACGCCCAGTACCGGGATTGGGTTAGCGTCTTGAATACCGCTGGTAAGGTCACGCTCGCAGGCGATGGCTACAATGCCGCGGGGACGGTAATCCTTAACAAATTTTCTAGCCAATGTACCCCCGGTAGCCATACCCATATGAATGCCGTATTTATCTCTCAATTCAAGAAGCTCATTAACAACGCAGCCACCACAACGGCGGCAGTTATTAATATCTACCGTAATTTTATAGGGACAGTCGCTTTTTTGCAGACAGTGCGGCACCAGCAATAGGATTTGTCCAGGGGATAATTTCAGGGTTTTGGATCTAACCAGAAAATTATTCACTTCTATATATGAATGTTTTATTCTGTCTTTGTCAATATGAAAAAATCGGCCAATTGCCAGTACTAACGGAAAAAATGTACTGACTGCCACCCTTATTGGCCCCTTAAGCGCGGAAATATCTCTGGCATAGAGGATCGTTAGAATGATACCTCCAACCCCAAAGGCAGCGACTAAAATACCGCCAACCAACATAGTACCTAGAGCCACCAACAGTACCTGGTTTAGCATACTTTCAGAAGAATTCACTGCAAAATACCAAATTGCAGCCAAGAGTAATCCTGTCCCGATCAGGCCAGCACTTAATAGACCCACAAAAAGCCTTTTCCGTACATGGTCAATCGTCACCGCCTTCATCGGACACGGCCTCCCATCCCTGGACATTTGCTAGTACGGCCCCCGAAAGACCAGGCGTCCCCCTCAAAAAGTCTGCTGCACTCATACGCTTTGCTCCCTGCAGCTGCAGTTCGTCAATTACAATTATTCCTCTACCTGTACAGACCATAATGCCCTCTCGCCCGGTTTTTAGTATCTGTCCGGGTTTGGACCGTTGGTGTTCTTGCGTATGGTCCTCTTCGCGAACATGGGTTCGCCATATTTTTAACATCTTGTTCCCCCAAAAGGTATGTGCGCCCGGCCAGGGGTTCATTCCCCGAATATGGTTAAAAATATCCCGGGCAGGCTTATTCCACTGAATCAATTCATCTGCCCCAGTAATAACCGGGGCATAAGAAGACTTACCCTTCTGAGGCTTTCTGGGCGCTTGTCCAATCTCAATTAAATACAGTGTTTTATTTAACAAACGCGCACCTTCTACGGCTAAACGGTCGTGTACTGTTCCAACAGTATCCTCTTCAAGGATAGGTATACTTTTTTGAAGAATTATATCTCCTGTATCCAGTCCCTCGTCCATAAACATGGTAGTAATACCGGTTTCCAGCTCACCGTTTATTAAGGCCCGGTGAATTGGTGCAGCACCCCGGTACTTCGGCAATAGTGAGGCGTGAAGATTGATACAACCATACTTAGGTAATAAAAGAACATCCCTTGGCAGGATCTTACCGTAGGCGACCACCACAATTACTTCCGGTAAAAAACTTCGCAACAAACTAACAAAGTCGGGTTCTCTCACCTGTGATGGCTGAATAACCAGCAGGTTTAAAGACTGAGCCAAATCTTTTACGGGGGGAGGAGTCTCCTTTTTCCCACGTCCCTTTGGCCGGTCAGGTTGAGTGACTACAGCAAGCACAGTGTGTTTCGACTCAACTAAAGCCTTAAGCGACGGTACTGCAAAATCAGGCGTTCCCATAAATATTAAACGCATATTTCATCCCTCAAAACCTTTTTTGTTACCGCTATATCTTCCTTATATTCTGTGCCCGGTCAATAAACAAGATGCCATCCAGGTGGTCGATCTCATGCTGTAGCGCCCTAGCTAGCAGGCCACTGGCCCTGATCACGCATTGTTTTCCTCTGCGGTCCAGTCCCCTTACCTCCACCTCAGCAGCCCTTACAACATCTCCAATAGTTCCAGGCACACTAAGACACCCTTCACTGTCGATCTCCTGACCTTCAGTTTTTAATATTTCGGGATTAATAAATTCTATCAAACCGTCGCCAGCATCTACCGTAATTACCCTCTTTAAAACCCCTACCTGTGGTGCGGCCAGGCCAACGCCCTTGGCGCCGTACATGGTTTCTGCCATGTTATCCACAAGTTTAAGAATATTTGGTGTTATTTTAGGTACCGGTTTGGCGCGCTCTCTTAGAATTCTATTTCCCAATTCTATTATTTTATATACCGCCAAGGCATTTTCCTCCTTCCAGATGCTATAACATCCCCTGGGGATTAATGTCTATGTTAATAATCGGCTTTAAAAAAGCGCGATCTCGCTCCAACCTGGATAGGCTTTCTTTAATTACATCTCTTAATAAATCGCGGCGAGAAGCCTTGATTACCAACTGCCAGCGGTATCTGTCCTTAATCTTATTCAGTGGCGCCGGAGCAGGTCCGAGTAAAGAAATACCTCGATCATCCCCGGATACTATTTTTTCTATTAGATATCTCACCTGCGTGGCGCCTTTCTTAACTTCCTCTTCGTCTTCATGAGTAAAAAGGAGTCTAGCTAAATGGCTAAAAGGGGGGTATCCAAGAGACCGTCGCACCGGAATCTCATTTTGGTAAAATCTTTCGCTGTCATGCGCGGCAGCAACGGTAATGCAGTAATGATCCGGGTTATATGTCTGAACTAGCACTTCCCCGGGCAGTTTACCTCTCCCTGCCCGGCCTGCAACCTGGGTCAATAACTGAAATGTGCGCTCTGCAGCACGGAAATCAGGCATATGCAAGGTGATATCAGCGTTAATTACTCCAACCAAAGTAACTCCTGGAAAATCCAAGCCTTTGGCAATCATTTGGGTTCCGATAAGTATGTCCGCTTGCCGATCATGAAAAGCATTTATGATTTGTGCATGAGATCCTTTACGGGAAGTCGAATCACTGTCCATTCGCAAGATCCGTGCCCCAGGAAAGAACTTACCAACTTCTGCTTCAACCTTTTGTGTGCCTGCTCCAAAGTGCCGGATATTATGTCCGCCACAATTAGGACATAATTGCGGTGACTTAATGTGATAATTACAGTAGTGGCATCTCAAGAGCCCATCCTGATGATAAGTCAAAGAAATATCACAACGCAAACATTTCAAAACTAGCCCGCATTCATGGCACATTACAAAAGTGGAAAAACCCCGCCTATTCAAAAATAGCAACACTTGTCCTTTGCTTTGCAAATGCCGGTTTATTGATGCAATGAGAGGCCGGCTGAAGATACCGAGGTTTCCTTCCTTCACTTCACGTCGCATATCTACCACCCTTACTGGTGGAAGAGGACGCTCGTCAACCCTTTTGCCCAACTTTATCAACTGATATGGGCCTCCAGTAGTGGTCTTAAACTGTGATTCCAAGGAAGGGGTCGCACTGCCGAGAAGAACTGTCGCTCCAGCTAGCTGTGCCCTTTTTAAGGCAATCTCCCTGGCATGGTAGCGAAGGTGGTCATCTTGTTTATATGATGACTCATGTTCTTCATCGATAACAAATAAACCTGGCCTGGTCAGGGGGGCAAAAATAGCCGATCTAGTCCCAAGTACTACAGGTGCCCTACCTTCCCTAATCCGCTGCCACTCGTCAAACCTTTCCCTAGCTGGCAATCCACTATGTAGAACCGCCACCTGCTCGTCAAATCGCTCGCGAAACATTTCCACCATTTGCGGGGTAAGTGATATCTCCGGAACCAGGGTTACTGCCTGGCAGCCAACTTCTAGCGCAACGGCAATAGCCCGCAAATAAACTTCGGTCTTACCGCTGCCGGTTACACCATGCAAAAGAAAGGCGTTAAATGTTCCCTCCCTAATCGCTCCCGCAACTTGTGACAGAGCTTTTTCTTGCTCTGCGTTAAGAGTTATTTCTTTAGTTTTGACATTACTATGATAAAACCTGGCTGTATGGCGTGGTACTTTCACCACGGAAGATTTCAGTAAGCCTTTTCTAGTCAACACATCTATTACTGAAGTTGATACTTCCGCTTCCGCTGCCAGTTCCTTACGTGTTAGTCCCGGACAGGCTAAGGCTTTTTCTAAAGCAGCAACCTGTTTGGGGACCCTGACCATTAATGATAGTGCCTTTCTTAATTCATTCTCCGGCAGGGCGGGGTAAAACTGCTTTACTTCACGTGCTCCCTTCACTAACAGCCGTGGGGAAAGAATACGCTGTAGTGCTTCTGCTGTGCTGCATAAATAGTTTTCCGCCATCCAGCGGGCTAATCCCAATAACTCCGTGGTAAATACAGGCTCTGGGTCAATTATTCCGGCGATTTCTTTAACCTTTACAGTACTTTCCGGAAAACCGAAGCCTGTAACATATCCAGTCAGTCGCCTGCCACCAAAGGGAACAATAACCCTTACGCCAAATGCAACTTGGCCCTGAAACTCCACTGGGACAGCGTAGTGAAAAACCCGGTCAGTTCTCCGGGCATTAAGTGCTACGATTACCTCGGCAAAAGGGCCGATTTTGTCCATTATACCCTCCAGGGGAAAACTTTTCAAACACATGACTAATTATATCAAAAAAAACAAACACTAAAATAGTTTCTTCGGTTTTATCCCACCACGTGGACCTAATATTTGAAACCAAATCATTCCTTTAACAAAATCCCGGGGGTGAATATAGCTGTTCATATCCATTTCAACAGAGCCTTTCACCCGATTATCCTGATTATTGCAATATTTAAAATCATTTTTTCTGCAATTACCGGTAAGTTGTTCGGAAATATCCTTATATTCGGGGGATGCATTAACAGTTACTTCACTGCTTGACCTGATCAGATTTCCAGGCAAGCCCAACTCATGTCCTCCTTCAGATGGCCTGTCCAGGGGGCACTCTTGCGGGTTGATGGACTCAACCCCCCGACTGGAGATCTGTTGGGTTTCAAAATGCTTTGACTGCCTTATAATTTTCAAAATTATTAACATCAGTAATATAAGCCATATATACTTCACTGTTTCACACCCCTTAGAAATTAGTTCTTTATCTGCTGTCTTCCCTACCCGAGTTCATTTTAGACAGGGCATCACGCATTTGAGTGTCTGCCAAAAGGTTTTGTATATTAAAATAATCCATCACCCCGAGCTTTCCCTGGCGCAAGGCATCGGACATTGCCAGCGGGACCTGGGCCTCAGCTTCAACAACTCTGGCGCGCATTTCCTGGACAGCAGCCTTCATCTCCTGTTCTCTGGCTACCGCCATAGCCCTGCGCTCCTCTGCCTTGGCCTGGGCGATGCGCTTATCTGCCTCAGCCTGATCCGTCTGCAACTGCGCCCCAATGTTACGCCCAACATCTACGTCTGCGATATCAATTGATAAAATTTCAAAGGCCGTCCCCGCATCAAGCCCCTTGCTTAAGACTGTTTGCGAAATCAAATCTGGGTTTTCCAATACCTGCTTGTGGTTATCCGCACTTCCCACAGTCGTCACCACACCCTCACCGACCCTGGCAAGAATCGTTTCTTCTCCCGCGCCACCTACCAGACGATCAATATTTGCCCGTACGGTTACCCTGGCAATGACTTTGACCTCAATCCCGTCTTTGGCCACCGCTGATACTAGTGGTGTCTCAAGCACCTTTGGATTTACACTCATTTGCACAGCCTGGAAAACATCCCGCCCCGCCAGGTCAATAGCCGCAGCCCGCTCGAAAGGTAGTGGTATAGCTGCCCGCTCTGCGGCAATCAAAGCATTGACTACCCCGTCCACATTACCACCAGCCAGGTAATGAGCTTCAAGCTGATTTACAGCAACATTGAGGCCGGCTTTGTCAGACTTAATAAGCGGGTTAACAATCTTTGCCGGCGGTACTCTCCGCAAGCGCATGCCAATCAGAGTAATAATACCAACCCTGACTCCAGCAGCCAGGGCTGAAATCCACAACCCAACAGGAATAAAACTGAAAATTACTGCTAAACCAATCAATACTAAAAAAATTATCAATATTGATGCAATAAATCCTGCTCCCACTTTCATCACTCCCAGAAAAAATTAATCAATAGTAGCGCAATCACTGAGTCTGTTTTTTTGATGCAACTACAAAGTCTTGTTGTCAGTCATCAGGTTATCTCTTTTACTACAACTCGCGTGCCCTCTACCTTGAATATTTTAATTCGCGCACCGGGTCTGATAAATTCTCCTTCCGTAACCACGTCCAGGCGTTGACCATTTACCTCGATCGAGCCTGCCGGCCTGAGAGGGGTCAGGGCAATACCCTCCTTTCCTTTATAAAACGCTAATTCCGGTGAGGGAGCAATGTATCCCTCATTTTTATATTGTTTGTTTTGCAAGGTAAATCTGTACCATAGGTTATATCGGGACATAAATCGCAGGCCTACAACAAGAATAATTATCGTTACAATAATCGCCAGTACTAATGCCGATGTAGCCTGCGTAATATCTACTGCAACCAGCATTACGCCCCAGCCTACCAGGATAATCCCAATGACGCCAGAAATTCCGAAGCCTGAAAAAACAAAAACTTCTAGTACAAATGCTATAGCCGCTAAAATAAATGCGAGGATGGCAAGCCAGTTAATCAATTCAGCGGACATGCTCTTTTTGTCACCTCTTTTCAATTCAAGCTTAAAGTTTTTTCAAGCTAATAGTTGCTCAATACTCTTCAGTCTTTTGTTGATATTATCTCATAATTTCTAGTATATTTAAAACCAGTATACCTGAACAAAGATTTTAGAAATATTATCTTAGTTCCTGAATAGAGGGAGAAGTTAGAAAAAGGGTATAATTTGGTTTAGTAACTGGTGAGGATAAACGCAGTTTAGATTAAAATCTTCAACATACTAATAAAAAGTATCCGGGGCGCTTGTAACACCCCGCTTTTTAAACCTTTATAATTTTGGATAGTATCTTTTTATATAGATCATGGCTCGCCATAGAATGTCTGGCTTTATCCTGACGTGCTTTATGGATAGCATCGAGTTCCTCTTATAAACACAGTTGGCCATATCTTTTTCCAAAGGTTAACGTCTGATTAACCAATTACCTGTAAAAACATGCCTAGAAGTTTAGCAAACAGGTTGTGCGATGGGCTTATGCCAAAATACTGCTTCACTTTTTCGGCTGTCTCTGTAATGTATTTTTTTCGTTTGCTTCCCCTTCCAAACAAGCTGGGCAAATACCGTAATAATATATGGTGAAATTTTCTACTAAATAACCATTATATTTTGATGGTGTTCGTATTTTTAGAGTTACGGCATCCAGGTCAAATAAGGAATCACATATTCTACACAAAAAATGACCATGGGGTGCTGGGTTTGGATCAAATCGTCTTTTTTCTGCTCTGATTATAATCTCCTGCAATTCCCCGGCTTTTGTTAACAATTCTAGGTTATTATATACTGTAGTTAGAGACAAGGATGGGTATTTAAGCTTAAGCTGATGGTATATTTCTTCAGCAGATGGGTGAGAGGTATTACCTTCAAGAAATTCTAATATTGCCATTCTCTGTGGAGTCATACGCAGACCCTGTTTTTTTATTTTATTTATCATCATTTTCAATTTATCATCCTTATAATTTTATAGTTATAATAAATTATTGCATATGATTTGTCAATCTTTTTACCTGGAAGTTATCTGAGCAATTTCGAAGTACAAGGTCAAACTATTTTTTTATGTAAAATGACTTGACAGGCATCGTCATTTACAGTACATTGAATAAAAATGACCTTAGGGGTGCCGGACAAGGCCGGCTGAGAAAACTTCACGACTAAAGAAGTTTACCCTTTGAACCTGATTCTGGGTAATTCCAGCGAAGGAAGAGGTTTGTTAAGAGTAATAGCCTCTTTTTTACTACGGAAGAGGTTTATTTTTTTATTTTTTTTAAGGAGAAGCATATGGAGCTATTAAGAATAATAGACGCAAATTTGAACCGGGCCAGGGAAGGGATCAGAGTTGTAGAAGAAATTAGCAGATTTTATCTTAACGATCAGGATATCTTTTTGGGGCTAAAAAAACTCAGGCATCAAATAATTGAGGGTGAAAAGAGTTTAGGTATCAGGCCAATCATCTCCCGGAAATCCGAAAGCGATGTAGGTAAAGAACCACATCAAATAGAAAATGATCGTGGAAATCTAAAGGAACTGCTTGAGGCAAACGCTAATCGGGTCGAAGAAAGTCTAAGGGTTTTAGAAGAGTTTTCTAAACTCCATGGTTATTCTGGAGAACTATTTAAAAAAGCCCGTTTTTCAATGTATGGACTGGAGCATGAAATATTATTTAAACTATCTAAGTCTATTGATTATAGATTGTACCTGGCAACCGATGATTATTATCTGAAAAAAGACAATATTTATGATGTTATTGAGCAATCTCTTAAAGCAGGAGCGACTATCCTGCAATATAGATGCAAAGACAAGACAAGCAAAGAGATGTTGACTGAAGCAAATAAATTAAGAAAACTGACTCAAAAGTATAATATACCCCTAATTATTAATGACAGGTTGGATTTAGCCTTGGCGGTGGATGCAGACGGTGTCCATTTGGGACAGAGTGACTTACCTTTCGAAATCGCAAAAAAATACATGGGGGAGAGAGTAATTGGCATCTCCACACACAGCTATGAGGAAGGTCGCTCAGCTATATTAGCAGGGGCAGACTACATTGGACTGGGGCCAGTTTTTGATACTTCAACAAAAAAAGATGCCCATCCCACTTGTGACATGGAAACCATAACTTGCCTAAAAAAAGAGTTCCCAAAAGCAAGAATTATCGCCATCGGCGGAATTAGCCTGAAAAACGCGACCAGGGTATTAACAGCCGGAGCAGACGGGCTAGCAGTTATTTCTGCCATTCTAAATAGTAGCGATCCTGCCCGTGAAACCACAGTATTCAGGAAAATAATTAACCAGACCAGGGCTCTACATCGGGAATAACCACCAACATATTCTCATTTAACCTGGGAATACCGGTTTATAGCATAGTTTCGTCATTTGGTCGTCTTCTACTATTTAGGGGGCATTTTCAAAAGAAAAAACTACTCTATAGATCAGATAAGTATAAATTATAAAAGGATGTGGCAAAGTGACTCAATTATTAATGGCACTCGAAGGTACAATTAGCAATGAAATGCGCCAAGTCGCCAAGGATGAAAATATTTCTCCCGATTTCATCCGGACTCAGATTGCCGAAGGTAAAGTGGTTGTTCCAGCCAATATTAATCACAAAAGCTTAGTACCCAAAGGTATCGGTGAGGGACTAAAAGTAAAAATAAATACCAATATTGGTACTTCTGAAGACCGATGTTCTTATGAAGAGGAGCTTTTAAAGCTTAAGATGTCCATCAAGGTCGGCACCGATGCAGTAATGGACCTTAGTACAGGCGGAAACCTTGACCAAACCAGACGGGAGATAATTAAAGAAAGTACAGTCCCGGTCGGAACTGTGCCTTTGTATCAGGCTGCAACCGAAGTATTATTAAAAAACAATGATGTCAGCACCATGTCACCCAATCACTTATTTGAAGTTATCACCAGGCAAGCCGAGGACGGTGTAGATTTTATGACTGTCCATGTTGGCGTAACGAGGGAGATTCTTAAGGCAATGGATAAACACCCCCGCTTGACGGAAGTGGTCAGCAGGGGAGGGTCACTAACCCTTGACTGGATGGATAGAAATAATGCCGAAAACCCGTTATACGAACGATTTGACGAACTTCTAAAAATTTGTCGAAAGTATGATGTAACTTTAAGCCTGGGGGATGGACTGAGGCCCGGCTGTATTAACGATGCTACCGATACATTACAGTTAATGGAGCTGATGAAACTGGGTGAGATGGTTAGAACTGCCTGGGATTACGGCGTTCAGGTAATGGTTGAAGGGCCTGGGCATGTACCGATCAACCAGGTTGAAATGAATATTAAGTTAATGAAGCGACTCTGCTATAATGCTCCCTTTTATGTACTTGGACCGCTGGTCACTGATATTGCACCCGGTTACGATCACATCACAGCAGCTATTGGTGGAGCGTGGGCTGCTTATTTTGGTGCTGACTTTTTGTGCTATGTGACCCCTTCCGAGCATTTGGGTTTACCGACTATAGAGGATGTAGAAGATGGTGTTGTTACTTTTAAAATTGCCGCTCACGCTGCAGATTTAGCCAGAGGCAACAAGGATGCTTTAAACCGCGATTATCTTATGAGCAAGGCCAGAAAAGAACTTGATTGGGAGGAACAGTTCAGGCTTTCAATAAACCCTGAAAGGGCAAGAAAAATTCGTGAGTTAAGAGGAGGAGACAAACAAAGTACCACATGTACCATGTGCGGGAAATTATGTGCTGTTAAGACCATGAACGAGCTACACGAAAGAAGATCACTAAGATGCTCTAAGAATACTAGAGAATAAGAAAGGTGTCCCAAGATTGTGGACAGCTACATTGAAGCATAAGTTAGGAAACTGTAAAGCCCTGGCCAAAGATCCGGGCGTAATTTTAAAAAATTCAAAAGAGTGTTGCAAAAAAATAGGATCGCTGGGGGACCAGGGATAATGAAAATTAATAGATTTGGTGAAGAGAAGATTATTAGCTTAATTAATTCAAAAGTATCGACGACAAGTTCTAAAGTTGTTACAGGCATTGGAGATGATGCGGCAGTTATTGACGCCGGTGACCGGTATGAAATAATAACAACAGATATGCTTGTAGAAGGAGTTCATTTTAACCTGGGTTTCACTGATGCGTATCACCTTGGCCGAAAATCACTGGCAATCAATTTAAGTGATATTGCTGCGATGGGAGGGGAACCGCTCTACTATCTCGTTGCTATTTCATTGCCTGGGCATACAAAAGTACAGTTCGTTGAAGAATTATATCGAGGCATGCAAGACCTGGCCCTAATCCACGGAGCAAACTTAATTGGTGGGGATACAGTTGGGGCAGAGGAAAAAGTTGTCATTGCTGTAACCGCAACCGGACAAGTAAAAAAAGATGAAATAATTTTTCGCCATGGAGCAAAACCTGGTGATCTGGTTTACGTATCAGGTTTTTTGGGAGATAGCGCTGCCGGCCTGAAGATTATGTTTGAGGGATTAAGAGGCCGGCTCGCGCCTGAAATTGAGAATTATTTAATTAAAAGACATATTGACCCTGAACCAAGGTTGAACTTGGGCCGTAGACTTGCAGTAAACAAGTTAGCGTCTGCATTAAACGATATTAGTGACGGTCTGGTCAAAAAACTCTGGGAAATTGCCAGGAGCTCTGAAGTACAAATTAAGATTGACCCGGAAACAATACCAATTTCCGATCAGCTTGGTTGTTTTTCAAAATGTCTTGACCTGTCACCCATTGATTTAGCTCTGCACGGAGGTGAAGACTACGAGTTACTGTTTACCGTACCTCCTGACCAAGAAGTACTGCTCCATAAAAACAAACTGTTAGTGAAAAAAATAGGCCGGGTTGTCATGAAGGCTGTACAGGGTGAGGTTTGCAACCAGGATGGTCACTTGCTTTTGGATCAAGGTTTCATGCATTTTTAGTTACCAAAACAACATTTCCTAACTAATAATGGTTTCTGCTTAAATTTTTGTATTGCATGATGAATGAACTTAAATAGAGGCTCTCCGAACAAATTAGAGATTTAAAAACCCAGTCCACCATGTTATGATTTCGAGCCATTTGGGGGAATCATACAAGTGGGGGGGTAATCAGATGACCAGGCAAAAATTTAAGCGGCTTCCAAAACATATTGGTATTATTCCGGACGGTAACAGGAGATGGTCGGTAAAGAACGGAATTCCAAAGGAAGCCGGCTATACAAAAGGATTGCTGCCAGGCCTTATGCTGTATGAGATTTGTCTTGAGCTAGGCATTAACGAGATCACCTTTTACGGTTTTACGCAGGACAATACTAAACGCCCGCAAGTACAGCGGAAAGCCTTCCAGAAAGCTTGCGTTGATGCTGTAAATATGCTTTCCAACAGGGATGCATCCTTACTGGTGATCGGCGATTCCAACTCGACACTATTTCCTTCAGAACTAATTCCATATATAAAGAGACATACTTTTGGTAAAGATTTAATAAAAATAAATTTCCTGGTAAACTATAGCTGGAAATGGGATCTGAACTATGCTTTAGTGCTTAAGAATTTACAGCCAGACAACCAGCATGTTAATCTCATTAATTCAATTGCCTCAGCAGATATTTCCCGCATTGACCTGATAATTCGCTGGGGCTGCCGCAGGCGGCTTAGCGGTTTCCTGCCGGTTCAATCAATATATGCCGATTTTTATGTGGTGGATCAATTGTGGCCAGATTTTACACCAGAACAATTCTATCAGGCTCTAAGCTGGTATGAAACTCAAGATGTTACTCTTGGCGGATGAACCTGAAGAAAATTCAGAGGTGAGGTTATCCAGGTTATTTTTAATTTATGCATCATTTCAATTGGCTAACTATTCTCATCGATACTTCCTGCTTAAATAATCATTATGTTATAGATCTAATTACAGTGATAATTTTAAAACCATCACTGTTCCTTAAAATAACTCATCTCATGGTAGCAACCCCGATTATTGCGTCATAACTTGTTATAGAAAGCGGGGTGTTGGCTTGACCATAGAAGTCATAACTATAAATAATAATAGAGAAATGCAGGTTTTTGATGCTTTCCCGCGGAAAATCTATCGGAATTTTTTTAGAGCACCTTCTTTTCCGACAATTGAGTGGCCAAGTCGGAAGTTTTCAGAAATGCTATTTCAAGCAGTGGATGCACAGCCCTTCCTGGCATTTAGAAACGGTCGGCCTGTCGGGCGAATTGCTGTTGCTATTAATTATCATTATTCCAGCAAAGGCACTGGCTTCTTCGGTTACTTTGAATGCCTAAACGACCCCAAAGCAGCTGCAGCAATGTTTCAGGCGGCAACCCAATGGCTGTCCGACAGAGGTTTTAACCGCATGATCGGACCGATTGACCTAACCCCCCATGAACGATTAGGACTACTAACGAAAGGATTCACAGGTTTTCATCTGCCAGGCATGCCATATAACCCACCATACTATCTCAATCTCATAGAGCAATTTGGTATGAATAACGAAGTTGATTTATTTGCATATAAATATGACCTGGGAAACCCTTTTCCGGACAGATTGGTACGTGTTGCGAACCGAGCCGTACTTACAAAAAATTTACTTTTGCGAAAGATAAATTTTAATGATTTAGTCAACGAGGGTGAAGTCTTCTCTAAAATTCATAATGGCTCAATGGATACAGTTTGGGGTTTTGTGCCCCTAACCCCTGGAGAGGGTTCTGCAATATGGAGAAAAATTAAGTACTTTTGCGACCCAAGTTTAATCATCATTGCTGAAATAGACGGGAAGCCGGCAGGATTGTGCCTTATTATAAGTTCTACCCCCAAAACATTTTTTCCTAACATCAATAAATTGATGGCACGTTTAGCCGTTCTGGCGGTTTTACCCCAGTACCGCTTTAAGGGACTGGAGGCAGCCATGATCCTGGAATGTGTCAAGCGAGCTCGCAACAGAGGAATTAGTACCTTGGAACTATCCCAAATTGCTGAAAATAATTCGATGATGAATCGGATTGTTCAAAGCATGAGCGGCATAAGAAGGGACAGAATATACCGCATCTACAAATTAGATTTTTTCTAAGTAAGACTTATAGTATACTCGAATATTTGGGCAAAATGATACGAAATTAAACATTGCAAGAAACTGTCCCCTTACTCGAACCTGTCCTTATATTTCTATCAGGATACTTACCTTAAAGAATTGTTATAAGCATGTTGATTTTCGGTTATTATCTTCTAAAGGCAAGTACCAAAAGACGTTTTTACGATGCTAACTGCTGTCCATTTAATTCTATATAATACTTGCTCTAATTTATTGACTGCTATAAAAAACTTACTAAAGAGGTAATTGTATGTCATTATCAATAATCTGTGACGATCCTGGCAACCGGTCAGACGAACGAAAGCAAATGATTGAAGAACAACTAATTTTACGCGGTATTAACAATAGAGATATATTGCAAAGTATGCTAATAGTACCCCGCCACTGCTTTGTTTCTAAGCAATACCAGGCGTACGCCTATGATGATTGCCCACTTCCTATAAGTGCGGGACAAACGATTAGTCAGCCGTACATCGTTGCCTTAATGGTTAAAGCTTTGAAACCAGCTAATACAGACAGAGTTTTGGAAATCGGTACAGGCTCCGGTTATGCAGCCGCCGTCCTTTCCCGAATAGTAGCCATGGTTTACACCATCGAGAGGCACGAAGCATTAGGCAACGAAGCACAAGCGCGCCTAAAAGCTTTAAAATACGACAACATTCAGGTGCGGATTGGTGATGGAACCAAAGGTTGGTATGAAAAATCTCCTTTTGACGGGATCATCGTATCAGCTGGAGCCCCCAATATACCGCAATCTCTTGTCGATCAGTTAAAGCCTGGTGGACATATTGTGGTTCCAGTTGGTGATGAGATCACTCAAGAGTTGCTTATACTATATAAAAAGCATGATGGTGAAACTAGTATAGAAAAAATTGGGGCAGTTCGCTTCGTCCCATTAATCGGTGACGAAGGTTGGGACATGTCTTAAATCAAAGAAGGCAAGCTAATAAAAAGAGGGGCCACTATCATGGTGAATCCATTCTAGAGGTATTATTTAATTGACTAAGTTCTTACTTTTAGTCTTTTTACGGCTTGCTCAAGCCCGTTTAACGACAACTCATACATAGGGAAAATTTGACGGATTAGATTAATGGTATGCGCACCGTAATACATTCGTTCATCCCACTGCTGAATAGGTAGAGGGTTTAGCCATACAGCATACTTAAAATGCTTAATCAAACGCCCCAACCAAACCAGCCCCGATTCGTTATTCATCATATCCCAATCAATAGCCCCGCCTACCGTGGTCAGCTCGCTTGGGGCCATACTGGCGTCACCAACAACAATCAAACGATATTCCGGATCAAGGTTGTGTAAAAATTCATACGTATTCATGGCATAGCTAGAAATACAGGCCGGATTTACATATATTTGATCGTAAACGCAATTATGAAAATAATAAAACTTAAGGTCTTTTAAGTGGCTGGCGCGTTTGAAAGCGCTGAATAACTGGCTGCAGAGGTTAATATGGGGATCCATAGAACCGCCCGAGTCCATCATCAGCAATACTTTCAGTTTATTTTTGCGTGGCCGGTCCCAAATAATTTTAAGCGCGCCAGCGTTCCTGCAGGTAGCATCGATAGTACCATCTATATCTAACTCATCCTTCAAACCTTCATAATGGTTAGTCATCTGGCGAAGGATACGTAAGGCAGCCTCAAACTTCCTTACCCCCAGTATTAGATCACTGCGGTACCCCCGGTAACGCCGCTCCGCAGCCACCTTAACGGCTGAGCTATTGCTCGCTGTGCCGCCGATTCGCACTCCTCCTTTTGGGTTGAAGCCCCCATGTCCAAACCGTGATTTACCACCGGTTCCAATTTTCTTTGAGCCACCATGGTGCTCCCCGTCCTGCTTCTGCAACTCTCTTTCTAGTTCATCCCGTAATTTATTTATATTCCAGTCCTGAAACATCTTTCTTTCTTCTGGAGATATCATCAGAGGAGGTATTTCGTTTTTCAACCATTCCAGGGCTTGCTCTACTACGTCAACCGGTGTCTCAATACCTTTAAAGTAATTCTGGAAGGCTATATCATAACTATCAAAGTGTGTTTCACTTTTTACCAGAACTGCCCGGGCAACATGATAAAACCCACTCAGGCTGGAAAATGCCAGCCCTTTGCTCAGGGCTTCCATCAAGGTCATCCACTCGGTTAGTGACACCGGCACACCTGTCCTCTTTAATTCATAAAAGAAATTAACAAACACGGGGCATCACCCCCATAAGCTGTGACTTCTAGTCTTAGTTTTATTCGTGCTCTGCGTGCGCAGTCTGCTTAATATTACATCAAAGTCCTGGTTCTTCTTGAGTAAAACCCCCAGAAGGGGTATTTCCCTGCGGATCTTATCTAAACTAACCCCACCTACAGTCAGAGCCTGCACCCAGTCAAGCAGTTCACTGGTGCTAGGCTTCTTTTGCAGCCCATTTAGGGTTCTAATCCAGTAAAATGCCTCCATCGCTTCATGGATTAATTTGTCCTCAAGATGAGGGTGGTGGACATTGATAATATTTACCATCATTTCTGGTTCCGGGAAATTAATATAATGAAAAATGCACCTTCTTAAAAAAGCGTCAGGCAGCTCTTTTTCAGCATTGCTAGTGATGATTACTATCGGCCGGTGCTTCGCTGTAACCGTCACTCCGGTTTCTGGAATATAAAAGCTCATCATATCTAATTCCCAGAGCAGGTCATTAGGAAATTCCAGGTCTGCTTTGTCTATCTCGTCGATCAGCAATACAACTGGGTTATCGGATAGAAATGCTTCACCTAATTTTCCCATTTTGATATATTGGCTGATGTCTGAAACGTCGTGATCCCCAAACTGGCTGTCATATAGTCTTTGTACAGTGTCATATACATATAACCCGTCCTGTGCCTTCGTTGTCGACTTAATGTTCCAAATGATCAGTTTTAGACCCAGCCCCTCCGCTATGCTCCGGGCCAGCATAGTTTTGCCCGTGCCTGGCTCACCCTTAATCAATAGCGGCCGCCCCAGAGTTATGGAAACATTTACACTGTTTCGCAGGTCCTCAGATACAATATAATTCGCCGTGCCCTTGAATTCCTGCACTTCCACTTAACTTCATTCCTCCAGAATTGTTTTTTATATGTGCTACTAAAAGTAAAAACAATCGAAATTACTGTGGTTATAAAAATGATAATTTCCAATATAGAAACATCAAATTTTAACTACAAAGCAACTACTTATAATAAGTAAACAGTTTAAACAATGATTTTAGAACTTTACTTTGAGTCTTTTTATCGCTAGCTCTAGTCCATCTAGGGTTAGCTCAAACATGGGGAACAACTTGCGAACCAAATTAATCGTATATGCCCCATAGTATCTATGAACATCCCACCATTGTGATGGGACTGGGTTTAACCATACGGCGTGCTTAAAATGTTTGACTACCCGTTCCAACCAAACCAGACCAGGCTCGTTATTCATGACATCCCAATCAATAGCCCCACCGACCATAGTCAGTTCACTGGGGGCCATACTGGCGTCACCAACAATAATCAAACGGTATTCCGGGTTAAGATTGTGTAAAACATCGTAAGTTTTTATCGCACTTCGAGATGTACAGGAAGGATGCAAATATAAGTCATCATAGAAACAGTTATGAAAAAAATAAAATTTTAAATCTTTAAAGTGAGTGGATCGGTTAACGGCAGTAAATAACTGGCTGCAAAGATCGATATACGGATCCATAGAACCGCCCGAGTCCATCATCAGCACAACTTTCATATTATTTTTACGCGAGCGATCCCAAACCAATTCTAACCTACCTGCATTTTTACAGGTAGCGTCAATGGTACCGTCCAAATCCAACTCATCCTTCAAACCTTCGTCACGGCTAGTCAGTTGGCGGAGTTTACGTAAAGCCACTTCAAATTGCCTTACACCAAGCGTCTCATCACTGCGGTACCCCCGGTAACGCCGCTCTGCCGCTACTTTGACAGCGGAGCGATTTAGTGACTGCCCGCCGATGCGTACCCCGGCAGGGTTATATCCACCATGCCCAAAACGTGATGTACCACCAGTACCAATCCAATTGGAACCACCATGGTGCTCACCGTCCTGGTTCTTTAATCTTTCCTCCAGTTCACGGCGTAACTTATCCAGGTCCCAGTCCTGAAACATCTTTCTTTCTTCTGGAGATATCATCAGAGGAGGTATTTCGTTTTTCAACCATTCCAGGGCTTGCTCTACTACGTCAACCGGTGTCTCAATACCTTTAAAGTAATTCTGGAAGGCTATATCATAACTATCAAAGTGTGTTTCACTTTTTACCAGAACTGCCCGGGCAACATGATAAAACCCACTCAGGCTGGAAAATGCCAGCCCTTTGCTCAGGGCTTCCATCAAGGTCATCCACTCGGTTAGTGACACCGGCACACCTGTCCTCTTTAATTCATAAAAGAAATTAACAAACACGGGGCATCACCCCCATAAGCTGTGACTTCTAGTCTTAGTTTTATTCGTGCTCTGCGTGCGCAGTCTGCTTAATATTACATCAAAGTCCTGGTTCTTCTTGAGTAAAACCCCCAGAAGGGGTATTTCCCTGCGGATCTTATCTAAACTAACCCCACCTACAGTCAGAGCCTGCACCCAGTCAAGCAGTTCACTGGTGCTAGGCTTCTTTTGCAGCCCATTTAGGGTTCTAATCCAGTAAAATGCCTCCATCGCTTCATGGATTAATTTGTCCTCAAGATGAGGGTGGTGGACATTGATAATATTTACCATCATTTCTGGTTCCGGGAAATTAATATAATGAAAAATGCACCTTCTTAAAAAAGCGTCAGGCAGCTCTTTTTCAGCATTGCTAGTGATGATTACTATCGGCCGGTGCTTCGCTGTAACCGTCACTCCGGTTTCTGGAATATAAAAGCTCATCATATCTAATTCCCAGAGCAGGTCATTAGGAAATTCCAGGTCTGCTTTGTCTATCTCGTCGATCAGCAATACAACTGGGTTATCGGATAGAAATGCTTCACCTAATTTTCCCATTTTGATATATTGGCTGATGTCTGAAACGTCGTGATCCCCAAACTGGCTGTCATATAGTCTTTGTACAGTGTCATATACATATAACCCGTCCTGTGCCTTCGTTGTCGACTTAATGTTCCAAATGATCAGTTTTAGACCCAGCCCCTCCGCTATGCTCCGGGCCAGCATAGTTTTGCCCGTGCCTGGCTCACCCTTAATCAATAGCGGCCGCCCCAGAGTTATGGAAACATTTACACTGTTTCGCAGGTCCTCAGATACAATATAATTCGCCGTGCCCTTGAATTCCTGCACTTCCACTTGACTTCATTCCTCCCTACTTAATAAAATTATTATCTCATTACTTTATATACAGATTATAAAAAACATATCAAAACACATTATTAATTTGTGAGTAATATATTTCCTTTTTCGGACATACTAACATAACATAAACTAATATAATTATATAGCCTTTATATATAGTTGTAAATGAATCCAATTTCAACTTATATAAATCATTTCAATGAAGCTTGTCTTTTTGGGCCTTCCCACCTTGACTCGAAGAGATGTTCAAATAAAAAAGGCCATCTTCTTATGCTCGCCGCTTGCTGTGAATACTAAAACGACGATTATCAAGAAGTGGCCAATATATTTAATGATTAGGTAATAACTCGTTTTAATAGTCTACTAGTTAACTGTTAAAATCCTTCATCCTATCGGTTGGGCGAGAAACCAAGTTCAATGTTGGCGATGATCTGCCGGTGCATATTGGAAGTTCCTTCTAGAGTTTCAAACTGTTTAGAATCGCGGAGCCATCTGCCACAAGGATATTCAGTGGAATAGCCATATGAACCGTAGATTTTCATTGCCAGGTTGGCAGCGTGAACAGACGCCTGACAACTTGCTAGTTTAGCAGTAGAAACTGCCTGCTGATTGGGTAATTTCTGATCTTTTAACCATGCAGCACGATAAAGGAGTTGTTTTGCTGCCTCATCTTCTATAATCATTTCAGCAATCTGATCTTGAATCATTTGGTGTTTTCCGATTGGTACGCCAAACTGGAAACGTTCATTAGCATATTGAACACAACCATCCAGACATGCCCTGGAAAGAGCAGCTCCACCAACGGCACAACCCATGCGGGTATTGTTCAACTGCCACATACAAATGAAAAAGCCTTTGTTTAATCCACCTAAAAGATTTTCTTTTGGAACCACTGCATTTTCGAAAATAATTTCCGAAGTCGGAGCAGCAAACATACCGAATTTCTCGTGAATTGGAATTCTAGTAACGCCGGGGGTATTGTTATAGTCAATTACGAAACAGGATATTCCTCTAACACCTTTGCCTTTGTCAGTGACAGCATAGAGTAGTCCAATATCGGAAGTGTGTCCGCCTGATATCCACGTCTTGGTGCCATTGATTAACCAGTGGTCACCCTTATCGACTGCATTAGTCTTCATGCTAGCGACATCAGAACCTGTATTAGGCTCGGTGATAGAAAAGCTTCCTGCAAATGTCCCATCTAACAGTCCGGGGATCCATTTCTCTTTTTGCTCTTTTGTTCCATATTCATTAATAGTCATTGCGGGTCCCCAGTTATTACCGCTAACAGAAAGTCTCCAGGAAGTATGCACCTTGGCTATTTCATATAGTGCTATAACACCTTCCATCCAGCCCATGCCATTTCCGCCGTATTCCTCTGGTAGGCTCCAACCCAACAGGCCTAACTCACCCATTTTAGTTAATATCTCTCTGCGATAGTAATGATTTTTTTCATCTTCTTCAACATAAGGAGCAATTTCCTTTTCGGCAAAATTGCGAGCCATATCCTGTACCATTTGTTGTTCTTCTGTTAACCCAAAATCCATTATGTTCCCTCCTAATTATAATAATATTAATGTAATGGTGATTCTTTTTGCCCATTATCTATCTACAGCAAAAACCACCAATAACATTCTTCCTTACTATTATTCTCCTTTAAACTCGGCTTTGCGTTTTGGTTTAGCAAGAAATGCGCTCATTCCCTCAGTCTGATCGGCGGTTGAAAATGTCATACCGAAAAGATCGGCTTCTATATTTAGCGCTTTTTCCAAATCCATATTTTGACCCTGATTAATTGCTTCTTTAGTGAACCTGATTCCAACCGGGCCCATTGAAGCTATCCTCTTTGCCATCTTTTTACACACATCCATTAGCTCGCCGGGCGGTACTACTTTATTGACAAGCCCAATTCTTAGGGCATCCTGGGCGTTGTAGATGTCGCCCGTAAAAAGCATTTCCTTTGCAATACCAGGATTTACCAATCTAGCCAGCCGCTGAGTAGCACCAAAGCCAGCGATAATTCCCAGGCTTACTTCAGGCTGACCAAATTTGGCCTTCTCGGATGCTATCCTGATGTCGCAAGCCATGGCCAATTCGCATCCACCACCCAGAGCAAAGCCATTTACTGCAGCGATCACTGGTTTTGGCATATTTTCAATTTGACTGAATACGGTCTGCCCCAGACGACTGAATTCCTTTCCCTGCAAGGCAGTCAGCGGTAACATATAAGCGATATCAGCACCGGCAACAAACGCCTTATCACCGGCTCCGGTCAAAATAATTGCTTTCACATCCTGGTTGCTACCCAACTCAGCCATTGCAGCACCCAACTCCGATAGGGTTTCGTTATCAAGCGCGTTTAAAGCCTCAGGACGGTTGATGCTTACTACCGCGATCTCCTCTTCAAATTCTACTAATATATTATTCCATGCCATATCTTCACCCCCGTTTCTTAGTACTGATAGAATCCTCTGCCAGTCTTACGGCCAAGCCAACCAGCAGCCACATACTTACGTAGGAGCGGGCAGGGACGGTATTTAGGATCACCAAGACCGCTGTATAGTACCTCCATAATCGAAAGACAGGTGTCCAAACCAATCAAGTCACCCAGAGCGAGTGGTCCCATCGGGTGATTGGCGCCAAGTTTCATTACCTGATCTATTGCTTCTGCTGAGCCAACACCTTCATGCAAGCAATATATTGCTTCATTAATCATCGGGATCAGAATTCGGTTAACAGCAAAACCCGGAGCATCGTTAACCTCTGCCGGGGTTTTGCCCATCTTTTCGCTCGCCGTTTTAACAATTTCAAAAGTCTCATCGGAAGTTGCCAGGCCCCGGATAACCTCTACTAACTTCATTACTGGCACCGGATTCATGAAGTGCATACCAATTACTTTATCGGGCCGCTTCGTAACAGCCGCTACTTCAGTGATCGGTAGTGATGACGTATTTGTCGCAAGTATAGCTTCCGGCTTACATACATCATCGAGCTCGCGGAAGATGTTGCTTTTGATCTCCATATTTTCAATGGCTGCTTCAATTACCAGGTCGACGTCCTTGGCATCCTGCAGGCTTGTTGAAGGGGTTAGCTTATTCATTAGCGCTTCCTTGGCCGCTTCATCAAGGCGCCCTTTGCTGACATCCTTAGAGAGGTTTTTATCAATAATTCCAAGACCTCTATTAACAAAGGTGTCATTAATATCATTAAGGACTACATCATAGCCGGCTATAATAGATACCTGAGCAATACCTGAGCCCATCTGGCCAGCCCCGATTACCATGATTTTTTTAATATCCATTTATGTTCCTCCCAACCCCCCAAACATGATCCTTTTTATGAATTACAATGGGGGCATTTTTATATGATAAATGCTACTTCAGATTTTTTATTTTATGTTTTCAACGATCATAGCCACACCCTGGCCACCACCAATGCACATTGTAGCAAGACCAAGACGACCTTCCTGACGCTTTAATTCGTATAGCAGTGTTGTCAGGATTCGGGCACCGCTGGCACCAATTGGGTGGCCGATAGCAATAGCGCCACCGTTAAAATTCACCTTGTCCATCGGCAGTTCTAATGTGCGGATACAAGTTAATGCCTGTGAGGCAAATGCTTCATTAGCTTCAATTACATCAAAATCGGCCACAGTGAGCCCGGCCTTGGCCATGGCCTTTCTACTGGCAGGGATAGGACCAGTACCCATGATTGATGGATCTACACCTGCTGTAGCAAAAGATTTGATCACAGCCATAGGTTTTAATCCTAATTCTTGCGCCTTATCGGCAGACATAATCACAGTAGCGGCAGCAGCGTCGTTAATTCCCGATGCGTTACCAGCAGTAACTGTACCACCTTTTTTAAATACAGGCGGCAGCTTGGCCAACGCTTCTAATGAAGCACCCCGGCGTGGTAGTTCATCTGTATCAAAATACACAGGATCGCCTTTTTTCTGTGGAATTGGCACTGGAATAATCTCATCCTTAAATTTCCCGGCATCAATCGCAGCAATAGCTTTGTTATGACTGTCAACTGATAACTTATCTTGGTCTTCCCTTGAGATACCAAACTTTTCAGCAAGATTTTCTGCAGTATACCCCATATGAACATTGCCAAAAGCACACCACAGGCCGTCTTTTACCATCTCATCAACAAGAGTGCTATCAAACATCCGGTATCCCCATCTAGCCTTGTCCACCAGGTATGGAGCTGCGCTCATGTTTTCCATACCGCCTGCTACTACTATATCGGACTCACCGGACATGATCTGCTGGGCTGCCAGCATTATCGTCTTCAAACCAGAACCACAAACGATACCAACTGTATAGGCGGGTGTCTCAATAGGAAGTCCTGCTTTTAAACTAGCCTGCCGGGCAGGGTTTTGTCCAAGACCTGCAGTCAGCACATTGCCCATGATTACTTCTTCAACCTGTTCACCGGAAATGCCGGCCCTCTTCATCGCCTCTCTAATAACTAAAGCACCCAGTTCTACAGCAGATGTGTTTTGCAATGAACCACCATATTTACCAACTGCTGTACGAACTGCACTTACGATTACAACTTCACGCATTTATATCATCCTTTCATCTGCCTTCATTACTAATTTGAATAATCGAGCATAAAATGACCATAACTGGTCATTTTATGCTGTTCATCTATCTTAAATAATAGACTTCAATTACACTTGAAATCAATCTTAATAACTCTGTTCTAAAAAATATTAATTATAGCTTTCCAGAAGTTTATTATTATGATTTCCGATAAAAAGCTTGCTGGAACTCTCCTCCCTAAATGTCCTCCCTGTCAATTTAATTATCAAGGATGGTTTTTTTATTAGGTGGAGTGTTCCAGCAGCGATCGTCGTATCTCAACTAATCATTTATTTACTCAGAATCTTTTTAACCTCTTCAGTCAGGATAGGTACTACCTGGAAAAGGTCCCCAACAATGCCGTAGTCGGCATTTTTAAAGATAGCAGCCTCTTCATCCTTATTGATCGCTACAATGCATTTGGATGAACTCATTCCGGCCATATGCTGAATAGCTCCAGAAATACCGCAGGCAATATATAGCGTCGGTGACACAACCTTGCCCGTTTGTCCGACCTGTAAGCTTTGAGTAATCCAACCGGAGTCAACAGCAGCACGCGATGCCCCAACAGCCCCGCCAAGGGCATCTGCTAGGTCTTCCAAGATCTTAAAGCCCTCCGCGCCTTTCATTCCACGGCCGCCGGCTACAATTACATTAGCTTCAGTAAGCTCAGGCCTGGAAGAGATCTGCAGCACCACATCTTTGATGATCTGACGCAGGTCTGTTGCTTCAAGATTCACGGCACAGTTCACTACTTCAGCTTTACGCGCGGCCTGTGCAGCAGGCAGCACATTCGGTCGTACAGTAGCCATTGCCGGGCTATTTTCTGGAATACCAGCTTTTAATAATGCTTTACCGGAGTATACCGGGCGAGTGAAAATCAGATTTCCACCTTCAAGTTCCATGGCAATGCAGTCATGCAGCAACCCCGCGCCAACCTTCTGGGCCACTCTAGCAGCTAAATCGCGGCCCTGCACAGTGCAGCCAAACAATACTGTTGATGGATCATTCTCTTTAATCAGATCAGCAAGAACTTTACTGTAAGCATCAGTTGTATATTGCGCCAGTTTTTCATCATCGGCTACATATACCTTGTCCGCACCGTACTCGCCAAGTGAATCAACTAATCCGGCAACATCTTTACCAAAAAGCACAGCAGCAAGCTCTTCACCAGTTTGATCTGCTACTTTACGGCTAGCAGTTAGTAATTCATAAGCAACATTTTTAATTTTACCATCCTTGACTTCTGCAAATACAAAAATTCCTTTTGCCATTATTTTATACCCTCCCTTAGATAACTTTTGCTTCTTCCCGCAATAACTGCGCTAATGCAGCAGCAGCTTCAGGCGCTTCACCTGGAATCACCTTGCCTGCAGCCTTGGCGCTGGGAAGGAAGTAAGATTGAACTTTAACTCTTGCAGCTACCTGATCGGCACTAAGCCCCAGGTCACCCAGGGAGAGTGTCTGGATCTTTTTCTTCTTAGCTTGCATAATCCCTTTCATTGATGGGTAACGGGGCTCATTCAGCCCTTTTTGGGCAGTAATCACCGC
>JAQVGZ010000034.1 GCA_028696455.1 Desulfotomaculaceae bacterium
AACCTCTGAAAAGAGTTGCAGAATCACTCCCGATAACAAGGGGACTGAAAGTGGGGAGAAACGTTGTCCGTGACTTGCCTATGAGCTTTGTTGCAGAATCACTCCCGATAACAAGGGGACTGAAAGATGATAAACTAGGGAGTATAAGCGAGGTGGAATAATGTGGTTGCAGAATCACTCCCGATAACAAGGGGACTGAAAGACCCACAATCTGCACTACCCTGTTCATCGGTAATTTTAGTTGCAGAATCACTCCCGATAACAAGGGGACTGAAAGGGGGCGCCATCCTTCCCCGGGATAACAAACTTGGCATTGTTGCAGAATCACTCCCGATAACAAGGGGACTGAAAGCCGTTATGCTCCTACCCAACCTAGTACCCCGGTCCAGCGTTGCAGAATCACTCCCGATAACAAGGGGACTGAAAGTTGACATTTGATGAACTGTCTCATGAAGTAATGTTTTAGTTGCAGAATCACTCCCGATAACAAGGGGACTGAAAGCTTTACATTCCTCGCTACTAATATAACAATAGCCAAACGTTGCAGAATCACTCCCGATAACAAGGGGACTGAAAGTTGAGTATATCGGCGTGACGGACGAACCGCAATATTGGTTGCAGAATCACTCCCGATAACAAGGGGACTGAAAGACTGCTGCAGTAAGTGCTGCAATCAGGGCTGTTGCCCATGTTGCAGAATTAATCCCGATACAAGGGGACTGATAGAATTCGTCAGACAACTTTCATTGCCTCAATACCGAATGTTGCAGAATCACTCCCGATAACAAGGACTATTTAGCCCACTAATTTATCCCTTATTGATATAAACTAATATTAACGAAGGGATATGGATGAAACTAAAGAGATATCCTAAAAATTTCAAGGAACAACTTATCAAAGAAGTCCAGGAAGTCGGTGATGCTATCTCAGTTGCCAAACGGCATGACATTAATGTCAAGACCCTATACCGCTGGATTCAAGACTCCAAACATAAAGCCTGAGAGCAAACCGATGCAAATGCTAAGAAGGTCACTGCCCGCATTCCATCGCCCCAGGAATTTCGACAAATGGAAAAACGCCTCCCAAAAAACACCAACCAAGAAGTGGACGGCCCATTACTTTATGAAGTTTAAAACCTTTGATGAACAGATCCGGAAGGAAAAGCTTGAGCTCAAAAAGGCGGAGAGTGACCCCGGCTACATCCAGATGCAGCTTCAGATTGAGGAGTGCGCCAAACTGATCGGTTTGATGAACTGGATAAAATCTTAATAAGGTCAGGTTTTGAAAGAACTCAGCCTGGCGAATTAAGGGTCCATGATGAAGAGCTGATAATTGCACCGAAATTTAGCAAAATTAATTTTAAGGGATGAAATAATGAAACCATATCCAGAATGGCTGTATAGTGAAATGAAACAAGTTGGGGTAGATTACAACGATATTAAAGAAGTTCAAACCTATGATTCGCGAATGAAAAAATTGCGGAATATAAAGAAAGAAACCGAGGACATTATTAATTGTGTTGGTCTTACTGGTGAGCAGGTGGTTCTCGAAATTGGCACTGGAACTGGAGATTTATCAATAGAAATTGCTAAGCATTGCAGAACGGTTTATGCATTAGATATTTCCCCGGTAATGCTGGAGTATGCCAGAAAAAAGGCCAATAGCCAAGGTGTAAACAACATAAAATATTTTAACGCTGGATTTTTGACATATGAACACACAGGGGAGCCCGTTGATGTAATAGTTTCTCAACTTGCTTTACACCATCTCCCTGATTTTTGGAAGTTGGTTGCTCTTAAACGAATTAACACTATGCTTAAGAAAGGCGGCAAGTTTTTCTTAAGGGATACAGTGTATTCATTTGAAGTTGAAAATTATAAAGAGTTTTTTAATACCTGGCTAAGCAGTATTGGTGAGGTTGCCGGAGAAGAACTTGCTTTAGATACAAAGATTGCAATAAGAGATGAATTTTCTACCTGCGACTGGATAATGGAAGGATTAATAATGCGAGCTGGATTTACAATAGATACTCTAAGTTATCATGATGGCTTTTTAGCAGTTTATGTTTGTATAAAAAAATAGTTAAAAAAACTTCATTGCCGGGCCCGGGTTGGCAGTAAGTGATGAGGTGGTTTCATTTTCAAAAGCAGCTATCTAAAACTTTCACGAGGAGAATTAGCCAGGCGGGCTAGAGAGGCGATAGCCATACTTGGGGACTGTACTGTTTGCGCTCAGGAATGTCGAGTCAACCGCCTGGCAGGGAAGTTGGGCATATGCCGGGGCGGGCGTCTGGCGGCAGTGAGCAGCTGCGGGCCGCATTTTGGCGAAGAGGATGTGCTGGTAGGTACTGGCGGGTCGGGCACGATCTTCTTTGCTTACTGCAACTTAAGCTGTGAATTTTGCCAGAACTGCGAAATCAGCCAGGAAGGCGATGGCGATGAGGTGTCTGCTGGAGAACTGGCCGGGATGATGCTTGAACTCCAGCGGAGGGGCTGCCACAACATCAATTTAGTCTCCCCGAGCCACTTTGTCCCGCAATTTTTGGAGGCCTTGGCAGTGGCGGCTGAAAAAGGGCTTACCCTCCCGGTGGTTTATAATACCGGGGGGTATGATTCTCCGGAAACCCTGGACTTGCTGGATCAATAAACTCCTCTAATTTCGGCAAGGTGGTTTTAAAGCTGTAACTACCATCCCTCCCGGCCACGGTTGCTTAATAAAGGCCACCGTACCACCAGGTTCTTTAGCGGTGATGCCGACCGAAGTATTTGGAGGCACGTGGACAACTTGACCACGTGCCTCCAAATATTAACAGATTTGATACGCTTATTATTTTGCTTGATTATACACTTTTTTGGTAGTCAATTACCAGACAATTAGGCAAATGAAGCCGTATCTGCTGCATATAGATGAGATCAACCGGGCTGATTTGGCGAAGGTTCTTGGCGAGGCGAGAATGAAAAAATTCTACCCTCGTTTGGATGTAACTACAGGGGGGTTATCCAGGGTATGACGTTTAGTAGTTAAATGTATTAGTTTTTGATATTCTTCTATCTCCGTTGATGTAATATCTCTTAACAGGTTTTTAATATCCTTTCTCACCGCAACACTGAACGCCCTGACATGGTGCGTTATCGCGATTTGTGCACCTGTCAACAATACTCCGAGTATCTCATCGTCACTTAAATTAATTTTACTTAACTGACCGGAAGCTCCTTGTTTTGATCTGTCAACAGGTCGAACCGGCACTGTGAAACCTTCCTTTTTAAGCATTGTTTCAATTTGATTAAGCTGGGGCAGGGCAACTTTATTTAATGCCCGATTTAGCAGCGAAATCAAATCCTGGTCTTTTGTATTGCTTAGAAATATCGAAAGATTAACAACACTAATATGCCTTAAGTGAATTTCCTCCCACAGCCTGGCCACTTCGTCCATGTTTAGACTGTTATCTCCGGCCGTGGCCGGGGGAGCAGGTGTAAACGTCTGCCTGTTTAAGGCTAAATCCATAACCGCGTCAAAGCTTTTCATGTCATCGAAAAGCAAATTCGTAAAAACTTTTCGTACAGGCTCTCTGGTAACGGCCCCAATCGCTTTGGCATCTTGATTTAATGCAACCCGCCCCCACGCGATTAGATTATTAATAATTTCATCATCACTCAACTTTACTTCCTGCCCAACCCCGGGTTTGCCCTGTAACATCTTTGACACCGGGCGGGGTGGAACAGTGAACCCGTTTTCTTTTAAAACTTGTTCCAGGGGGTTAATCCGTTTTACATAATTCCCTTTAACCAACGTGTCCAGGAGAAAATGAATTTCACTGTCCTCGGTATTCATCAAGTATGTTTCCGCAATGGAAACGAACCCATACCCGGATGTTAAACCTTCCCACAGGAAGTACACCTCTCCGGCGTGAAAAGGTACATCAGTCTGCGGTTTCGATAATGGCAATATTTTGGCAAGAGGAGTTATTATAGAGTGTAAATTCACCATTACACCTCCATTGAATTTGTCATGGATTAGAATTTGCGGAATTGAAGATTATTATGTGTCAGATGATCGTAGTTTAAAGCAATGGAGAGCAACCGGAGGCCCTTTCCGCTTTTAAGCATCGTAAAAAACCGCAATAATTATTAAAAAAGGAAAAAATACTAAGGTGCAACAGGACGGCATTATAGCAGCTTGCATTTTATAAAGTTAAGGAGTAATCTAGTTAAGCTATTAATAATTTAGCAGTTAAATATTTAAGGAGATTAAAAGAATTAACTTTGATTAAGCTGGCAAAGTATTTAAAGCCGTTTTTCCACGGCCTTATTTTGACAATTGCGCTATTATTCGGGCAGGCCATATGTGACCTGAATCTCCCTAACTATATGTCCGAAATTGTCAATGTCGGCATTCAGCAATACGGCATTGAGCACGCTGCTCCGGACGCTATCAGCCCAAATGGCATGAAACTGATGACCACCGTTATGACTGATCGCGAAAAGCAGCTTATTGATGAAAATTATGTGCCGGTCTCCGGCACGGAATATAATGGTGGCGGAAAAGCATATGGCAGGGTTTATCCCAAAGCCGGCGCGCGGATTTATGTAAAAAAGGATGTTGACGAGGCCACTAATGCCCTCCTTGATCGGACATTCGGAACTGCCGCATGGACACTAATGAACGTAACGCAGGATATGTCAGGGCAATCCGGCCAGGCTCATCCGGGTAACACACCTGCAGAAGTAAAAGATATTGACCTCGCACAGCTTTACCAAGTGCAAACGGTGCTTGACCGGTTGCCGGAATCCGCTCTTAATGCCGCACATGAAAAAGCACCCGCCGGCGACGGGTCCATTTTACGGCAAAGCGGGATTATGCTCGCTCGGGCTTTTTACGGTGAGTTAGGCGCGGATATAAGCGGTATGCAGACCGCCTGTATTTTGAGAATTGGTCTAATAATGCTTTTGATTGCCCTGTTAGGGGGGCTGGCCACCGTTTTGGTCAGTTTATTGTCTTCACGCATTGCGGCTGGCGCGGCCCGGAATATACGCAAAGATGTGTTTAATAAGATTGAGGGTTTTTCAAACAGCGAGTTTGATCGGTTCTCAACCGCTTCGCTCATTACACGGTGCACTAACGATATCACTCAAATACAACTGCTGCTCATGATGGGCATTAGAATGTTCTGCTATGCGCCGATCATGGCCATCGGCGGTGTCCTTATGGCTGTAAACAAATCGGCATCCATGAGTTGGATTATTGCTTTGGCCTGTATTGTTCTCGTTGGGGTGATTTTGGTGATTATGGCCATAGCCATGCCAAAATTCAAGATCATTCAACAACTGGTTGACAATCTGAACCTGGTTTCCAGAGAAAACTTAAGCGGCATGATGGTAATCCGGGCCTTCGGTACGCAGGAGCATGAGAAAAAGCGCTTTGCCGCCACTAACGAGGAGTTGACGGGAACAAACCTGTATGTAAACCGGATCATGGTGTTGTTTATGCCTATGATGATGCTGGTCATGAACGGCATATCCCTGCTCATTGTTTGGGTCGGCGCTCAGCAGATTGCCGGCGCTGCCATGCAGGTCGGCGATATGATGGCATTTATGCAATATGCCATGCAAATCATTTTTGCCTTCCTGATGATTTCGATGATGTTTATTTTTGTGCCCCGGGCGGCGGTTTCAGCCGGGCGCATAGCCGAAGTGCTGGAAACGGAGGACGCCATTGTTGACCCTCCAAACCCTAAAAACTTTAATGTGGCTAAAAAGGGTCTGGTGGAGTTCCGGCACGTTTACTTTCGTTACCATGGCGCGGCAGAGGATGCCCTAAGCGATATTACCTTTACGGCAAGGCCGGGGCAAACAACCGCGATTATCGGTTCTACCGGTTCAGGAAAATCAACGATTGCCAGCCTAATCCTGCGTTTTTATGATGTTAGTAAAGGTCATCTATTGGTGGATGGTGTGGATGTGCGGGAGGTCAAACAAAAGGATTTACGCGCTAAAATTGGCTATGTCCCGCAAAAGGGGGTGCTGCTCACCGGCACCATCGCTTTCAATCTTAGATACGGCAAGAAAAATGCATCGGATCGTGAGATTGAAACAGCAGCGAGAGTGGCGCAGGCGATGGAGTTTATTTCGGAAAATCCGGAGCATTTCGATGCGGCCATCGCCCAAGGCGGCGCTAATGTTTCCGGTGGGCAAAAGCAGCGGTTATCCATCGCGCGTGCGCTGGCCAAAAAACCGGAAATTTTTATTTTTGACGACAGCTTCTCGGCTTTAGATTTCCAGACGGACATCGCTTTGCGCAAAGCCCTGAAAGAACACACGGGCAGCAGTACGGTCATTGTAGTGGCGCAAAGGGTGAGCACGATCATGAACGCGGAGCAAATCATCGTACTGGATGAGGGCAGAATCGCCGGGTGCGGCACACATAAGGAGCTTCTGAAAAACTGCCCGCAATATTATGAGATTGCCTCATCGCAGCTGTCCCAGGGGGAATTAGCATGAGCCAAGAAAAGCATGCGACAAGCAATAGCGCGCCAAGAAGCCCCATGGGTCAGATGATGCCTGTTGCCAAAGCTAAGGACTTTAAAGGTTCCATTGCCAAGCTCATCGGGTATCTGGGCAAGCATAAATGGACAATCCTTTTTGTATGCATTTTGGCCCTTGCCTCCACCGTATTTACCATTTTGGGACCGAAAATTTTAGGGCAGGCCACCGACGAAATTTTTACCGGCTTTATGAAGCAAATTGCCGGTACCGGCAGCATTGACTTTGGAAGAGTCGGCAGGATCGTTTTATGGCTGGCCGGCTTATATGGCATCGCTTCAATTTTCTCTTACTTGCAGGGTTTTGTGATGTCGGCTGTAACCGCAGAGGTGACGTTTAAGCTGCGAAAAGATATAAGCGAAAAAATGCACAAACTGCCTTTGGGTTATTATGACAAAACAACCTATGGCGAGGTGCTCAGCCGAATTACCAACGATGTTGATACGATCAGCCATACCTTAAACCAAAGCCTGACCCAGATGATCACTTCGGTGGCCTCGCTGACCGGTATCTCCGTAATGATGCTGACCATCAGCTGGCAGCTCACCCTGGCGACGCTGTGCGTTATTCCTGTCTCCATGATTGTTGTCTTAATGATTGTGAAAAAATCACAGAGGCACTTTAAGGACCAGCAAAAGTATCTGGGCAGGGTCAACGGGCATGTGGAGGAAATGTTCAGCAGCCATGTTGTGGTAAAGGCTTTCGGCGGCGAAGATGACTCTTTAAAAATCTTTGGTGAATATAACGAAGCCCTCTACAAAGCGGCCTGGAAAGCCAATTTTCTGTCGGGGCTGACGATGCCCATAATAACCTTTATTGGCAATCTCGCCTATGTGGCCATCTGTATTTTAGGCGGCTATTACACCGTCAACGGCACTATGACCGTTGGCGGGATCCAAGCCTTTATTCAGTATGTCCGCTCGTTTACGCAGCCCATTGCTCAAATGGCCAATATCTCTAATGTGCTGCAGCACACAGCGGCTGCCGCCGAGCGTGTATTTGATTTATTGGACGAGCAGGAAGAAGCGAAGGAGGGGGCCAACGCTTTATCCGTGAATCATGATCACACTGTGCCCAATACCGGTACGCCGGTGCATATAAGCGGTCATGTCGACTTTAAGCAGGTTTCGTTTGGTTATGATCCGGATAAAATCATTATTCGTAATTTCAGCGCCAAAGTCAAACCGGGCCAGAAGATAGCCATTGTCGGCCCGACCGGCGCGGGCAAGACCACTATTGTCAAGCTTTTAATGCGCTTTTACGATGTAACTAGTGGCGCCATCACAATTGACGGGCACGATATCCGGATGTTCAAGCGGGATGAACTGCGCTCGCTGTTTGGTATGGTGCTGCAGGATACGTGGCTGTTTCACGGCACGATTGCCGACAATATCCGGTATGGCAGGCTGGACGCATCCGATGAGGAGGTGCAAAGTGCGGCTATCGCCGCACAGGCTGACCACTTTGTGCGGACATTGCCGGACGGGTATAATATGGTGCTCAATGAAGAGGCCAATAATATATCACAGGGTCAAAAACAGCTGCTTACCATTGCCAGGGCTATTTTGGCAGACCCCGCAATATTGATCCTTGACGAGGCGACCAGCAGCGTTGATACCCGTACCGAGATTTTGATTCAAAAGGCGATGGATAACCTGATGAGAGGGCGCACGAGTTTTGTAATTGCCCACCGTCTATCCACCATTCGCAACGCCGATTTGATTTTGGTTATGCGCGACGGTGATATCGTTGAGCAAGGTACCCATACTGAGCTGATCGGCAAAAACGGCTTTTATGCCAATCTTTACAATAGCCAGTTTGAGGCAGCAGGCTGATTTTCAAATTTCACCATATCAAAGAATGTTCATGGCTAATCAAACAAATGCTTGATAAAAACAGATTACAAGAAAGCCTCAATTTATTGGCCCTTTATTTGTTAGTGAGAAATCTACCTGGATATTGTGCTCCGCTTTCATAACGGGGCACAACGATTAGAATTAGCTAAAAGAGAATTTTCTTCTTGAGCTTCAGCAGTTTTCTTTAATTGTTTAATCTCAGCCTCAAGCTGGCGGATGCGTTTTACTTTTTTGTATTGCCACATAAGTCCTAAAAAAAACATTATCAGTGCCCCTGTCGCCGCCGAAACTAAGATAATCAGTACTTTCGAAACTTCCCGGACCTGCCAGATTAGAAAACAGATATCTACTCTTTCGGTGTTTTGAATAGCAAATATGGCAATGATTAAGGCAAATAAAATCCCTAATGTAAGATATAGCTGGGCTTTGATCGCAATCCCCCCTTTCCGGTTGACCATAAATCTTATGAAAAAAATAAGCACATTAATATCTGAAGTACAGCTTACAGTATTAATAAACATGCCGTAATTCTGGTAGCGGCGCCATCAAAAGTAATGCAGAAGAGTGTATCAATAATAGAAAAAAAGGGGTTCCACCCAATTGCTTGTAGAAATGTTAATCACACAAAAAACATCACAAGCAAAGGTGAAACCTTATTATGCATGTTCTAAATAGTGTGCTTTTTTCCTTTTTCATTATGCAATTGTCTCAATAATGAACTGCCACCCCTCTGTTTACTTCTTACAAACTAACTAAAAGACCATTTAACCATTAATTGTATAACAATATTAACATAAACAAAATAACCTTACAACAAACTTATTAAATGTAACTAAACTTTCGGTGTGCCAAGCAGGTTGTGAAGTTAAGCAGGTGTAAATCCTGCGCGCCATATTTGTTTCAAGAGCCGATCTGCTGGATGATTATAAAGACAGTCATTACTAATATTAGCAGCAAGGGCAGACAACAGCCACGCCTGATTTGGCGCAAGGCAGTGTCTGCCCTTCTCTTATCCATTGATCAGCTTGCCGGTCACTTCCATCTCCAGGCCAGGTTTTTCACTGGCTAAACTAAACGGCCCAGCACAACTTGATCTAAAAGCAGTTCTGATCCGCCGCTTGATTTGGTGAATTGGACCCTGGCTTTGACTGTACCCGCAGGAGCCGGTTCCGTGATGCCGGTATAGACCAGCCAACCCGGGACGGCCGCGCTGGAAGAGACGAACAGGCTGAGCCCCAGGCCGATTACCCTGTTATTGCCATCCAGCCAATGTACCTCAGCCAGTAAGTTACCGGGGAGTATACCAATCGAGCTGTAGCCGAAATTGAACAGGAAGCACCGGCCAGACGCGGGGGTGATGGTGATATCCTGGAAGAGCATGCCGCCCCCGGAAGCGATCCGGGCCGACTGATTGCCTTCGTAGATCGAGTCAGAAGCTACCAAAGTGGTGTTCAAGGTGTTCCAGTTATCTAAAGCGGCTTCAAAGCCGGGGTTTTGCACCAGGTTGGTTGAGCAGGTTTTGGCCAGCAACACCTGGTCAATCAACATAGCGGTATCATCCCCGGTAATATCGGCTTCGAACAAAATACGTGCTGTGACGGCGCCGGCCGGGGCAGGGTCAGTGATATCCAGGTAGGTCAAATAGTTGCCGTTGCCCTGCAGTTCCAGCGTCCTCGCCGGAATTGACAAATCCAGCCCGGGCGGCCCAATCTGATTGCCTGCCGCGTCCAGCCACTGGACCTGAACGGTCAGTGCATTACGGCTATCGGTAGTGGCGGCGAAACTGAACAAAAATGAAGAATTGTCCTGCAGGTGCTTGATGGGCACGTCCTGAGACAAGGTGCCGTCTGATTGGGTTACCGCATAGGCAGCGCCTTCGAAGGGAGTTAAAAACCCTGGGCTGAAGGTGGTTGTGGTCCAGCCCGTCAAGCCCAGTTCAAAACCTGGGTTTTGCACCAGGTTAACAGTTTTTACCGCGGCCAGGATGACCTGGTCGAGGTCGATGCTGCCTCCTTCAGCCCCTACCCCTTTGCTGAACTGCAGTCTAGCCCAGGCGGCACCTGCGGGTGGCCGGTCGGTGATGTCAAAGTAGGTGATATTCGCGTCAAAGTCAATCCGGCCATTTGGTATAAACGCCCTAAGACCGGTGGCGATAACGTTCATGTTTTTATCCAGCCATAACACTTCCGCGACCAGGTTGCCGTTATTGCCGACCTGATCTGAGCCGGCATAGGCGTTAAAGCTTAAAAATAATGGGTGGCAGCCCGTATTAGCCAGCGGGACATCCTGAAACATACTGGCCACACCAGTCAACATCCTCGCCACTTGTGTTCCCTCGAAGGGATCGTTATCAGCAACGATTACATTACTGGTTTCCCAACCGTTCAAGCCGGCTTCAAAGCTGGGATTTTGCAATAGATTGTTGCATCTGGGGCAGCCCTTTGACCCGGGCAGCTTGGAACAGCCGGGTTCCGCTAAAGTATCAAGCTTACTATTGGGATCTTTAAATGTAGCCATATCAATACACCTTTCAAAGCATTATTTACCATAATATTCAATAAAAGGTGTAGCTGTTCCGGTTTAGATAAATCTGGCAGGAGGATGACTTATTTGTTAATCGGGACTATAATGGAAGAAAGCATGATCCTGAGATTTGCGTTCACCCAAGTAGGAGCTCCCGTGGAGTCCACTTTATTCGAAAGAATTCTGCAATACAATACAAAGTATATATTTTTCGAATTACGATTTTCCGCTTGTTAAAAAATCAGGTGCGATTGGGACAAGGTTATGGTTAAAAAGGTGGGGTAGATGTTAGCTATAGTAAATTGCCATATCTATACCGGTGATGAGGTTGTCTTTGATCAAGCAGTTCTTGTTGATCATGGCTATATTTTCGATCTGGTGGCCTTGGATGAGGTAGATCCGGCTTGGCCAGTGATTGACTTAAAAAATTTGAATATTGTGCCCGGGTTTATTGATTTACAAGTCAATGGAGGAAACGGAATTCTTTTTAATGATCAACCAACGGTGGATGCTCTACAAAAAATTGTTCAAGGTCATGCAAAATTTGGAACAACCGATATTTTACCGACATTTATCACCGGGGACACCTCAAAAATGAAACAGGCTGTTGAGGCGGTTGGGTATTGCCTGAAAAATAATATTGAAGGGATATTAGGGATTCACTTTGAGGGCCCTTTCATTGCGCCGGAGATGGCCGGGGTCCATGACCCTAAATACATATTAGGGTTTGACGAATCGGTAGCCCAGGTAATGACTTCACTTAAAAATGGCTATACTCTGATTACAGTAGCTCCGGAACGTCTAACCCGAGACCAGCTCATTAAGCTTAAAGGACCGGGCATCAAACTGGCGGCCGGCCATTCCCGGGCAGATAGCGCGCAAATGAGGGAGGCCTTTAATTCAGGAGTAACCTGCGTTACGCATCTTTTCAACGCCATGAGTCAAATGCAGCAAAGGTCCCCTGGCGTAGTGGGCTACATTTTAGCTGAGGATAATGGATGGGCCAGCATTATTGCCGACGGCCATCACGTTGACTTTGTCAATGTGCGGGCGGCCTGGAAGGCCAAACCGGGCAAACTGTTTCTGATCACCGATGCCATGCCGCCGGTTGGCGGATTAATAGACCATTTCACAATCGGACCGTACACTATTCATTATAATGAAGGTAAATGTGTCACCGAGGATAATTTACTTGGCGGATCCGGGTTAGATCTGGCCACTGCTGTGCGAAACTGCATCCAAAAAGTTGGCATTGGCAAATCCGAGGCGTTTAGGATGGCCTCTACTTATCCGGCCCAATTCTTGGGGGTAAGGGACCTTGGATTCATCAAGCCCGGATATAAGGCTAATATGACTGTATGTGATGACGAGATCCGGGTCGCCGGTTTCTTCAGAAACGGGATTTACTATGAAGTTTGACAGACTTCCAGCCACGGATTACCGAAAGTGTTCAGACCATAAAAAATTGGGCGGCATCGACCTGGACGTGCGCAAGGCCCGCTTTGCGGAACGCGAGGTATCACTGACCTTAAATGCCATTATGGGCGGGATTAATGTGATCCTGCCGGAAGATGTGGCAGTAACCTGCAAGGGTACAGCCATCCTGGGCGGGGTGGAAGTTATGGGCAAGGGCTCGGGGCGGCGGCAATATTTGCGTGGACCACGAGTGGTAGTAGGGGCAGTTGATATAATAGAAACAATCAATAAATTGCGATATAATAGCCTCATATTACATATATATATATGGGGTGATATTTGTGGGAGAAATTGAATATACAGAGCGTGTTGTGGCTTTTATTGATATCTTAGGCTTTAAAGGGATAATAAATAAAAGCATTGAAGATGAGAATAAATTTTTACAAATTATGTGTACCTTAAGTTACTTTCAAGACGAGGCGGAAAAAATAAAAAACGTCGGGGCAAAAGAATGGAAGAAGGATATCTGTCATGGAAAACAACTGACAGCGTTTTCCGACAACATTGTAATCTCCTATCCACTAAATAAAATAACAATGATCCATTTAATAAAAGAGGTGATCAGCCTTCAATGTAGTTTCGGGGCTTTCGGGTTCATAACTCGCGGCGGTATTTCTTTTGGTAAACTGTACCATGAACACAGTATAGTATTTGGTCCAGCTTTTCATCGCGCATATGAGCTAGAAACGCAAGTAGCCAATTATCCCAGGGTGATTCTTGATAGCCAATACCTGCACAAATATCATGGTTTATTCGAAGACTCAGAAACACCCCTGTCTGAGGATGTAAACGAGCTTCTTAAAAAGGCTGATGATGGTTTTTATTTTTTAGACTTTGTATCAAAATGTGATGGAAGTACAACAGAAAAGTTATTAAGAATAGTTAAAGAAACCATTAAGGAAATAAAAGATGAGGGTAATAATCAAAGGCATTTAAGTAAGTTAAACTGGTTAAGCAATTATTTAAACAACAAACTAGATTGATATCCATCTGGATTGCGCCTGCATACTAACGCTGCCACACCAGCGTTCATAAAGCTGTTAAAACCCTTGTTCGTCATGCTATTGCACAAACAAGGGTTTCTTGGTGTGCTCGGGCATGGGCGCTAAGGTTTCTTTGTGGAAAAAATATTTCAAAAACCTATTGCAATCAAGAATTCTGCATGATACAATACTAACGAACGTTAGATATGAGGATGATGGTGAAATGATTTGCCTTCCTCAGTGAAGAAGAACACGCAATGACTCCTTCACAAATATGTTATATTTTCCGCATTGTGTAACGAACGTTAAAATAAATACTATATTAAAGGAGTGATGAAAATGGATATTGAGAAGAGACTTGCCCTGTTGCAAAATACCTATGCGGCATCTATAGCAGAGACTGTAAACACTTATGACAGGCTGAAGGTGCTTGACACAATCGTAGCGAGAAGAAAAGAAAGGCAGGCGCAGACAGCGCCCTTCTTGAATCAACAGCTTGGCATTGAAACCGTTGAGGATGTTTTTAGCAAGCTTTCAGAAATTTATGGCTGTGCAAACTGGTTTGTGGAAAAAACGGATGACGGCTATATCGCTACGGCAGTTTCGTGCAAGTTATGCGCGCTGTCCAAGAAAATGGGGGGAGCAAATCCATGCTATGGATGGTGCTTAGATCCCATGTTCGCTATGATCACTGCCGCGAGCGCGGGCAAAATTGATGCCGGAAGCATAGCTGTTGAAAGTACTTTAATGGCCGGAGACTGTTGTAAAGTGCTTGTCAATATCCGTATAGAATGATAGTTTTTAAAGAGGTACCTGAAAACAAATTGCGGGATTGATAACTAAAAGAAAAACTGAGAAAAAGAAAACCAAAATATTTTAATCTTACGGTCACGAAAAACCCGCACAAATGGACATCTAAGCAATTGTTATCAACATTGTACTACTGTTCCGCATATTGTCAATCATAGAAGAAACCGCTAATCAAGGATAATCACCCTCAACTGGCGGTCCCCACATTCCCATATTTCAATTTCAACCTCAACACCACATTACTCGTCTATCCGTAGTCCGGCTGGATCTTTCAATAATAAATTGTAAACGAATAACCGGGATTTACAGCTTGAGTTCCCGGCGTAATGGATAGACTGGATGTTTCAGGTAATTCATTCCCAAAATCATCAAAGCAGCCAATGCTTCTGACGCGGGAACCGCCAGCCAAATCCCATTTACTCCGAACCAATGCGGCAAGATCCACAAAAGGGGCAAAACAAAAAATATTCCCCGGCTTAAGATAATAGTTAATGATCTCTTTACTTGTCCAACCGACTGGTAAAATACCCCGTAGACGAGGTTGAACCCGAGGAATAAATAGCTGATGAAAAACTAATCCAAGATGATATTAAGCGCTGCGGACACAACCAGCCCAGCCATGGCCAGGTTCGGATTGCCGTCGTTGCGGACAAAAATACTCAGCGCATTTTCTAAAACGAAAACAATGCCAAAAACTAATAAAACAGGCAAGTAGTCCATAACATAAGGCAAAGTGATTTCATTTGATCCTAAAAACCAGGCCAGTTCATCAATTTTCAATAAACATGCTCCCATGATCGCGCCGGTAAGCAACATGCAAAACAAGATGGATTGGGAAAAGACGGATCGCGCATAGGCCAGTTCATTCTTGCCCAGTGATATGGAATATATAGTAGCACCCCCAGCTCCGATCCATAAGGAAATGGCCAGGATCAGAGAAAACGCCGGGACGGATATATTGATCGCTGCTAATCCGTTAGGCCCGACTCCGCGGCTGACAAAAATGCCGTCCAAGACGATGTTGACGGACATAAGCAACATACCGAGAACAGAAGGAATCAGGTACGATAAGAATAGTTTTTTTACAGGTGTTTCTTTTAGTTTGGTTGCCGCAGCTGTCATAAGAAAATACCCCCGCTGGAGATATTATAAACTAAAAATTGAATTTATAGTTTATGGGTATGACGTTAAATTATCGCTGTCCGATATGCCGCAAGCCTGCTAACGAAAGCAAAAGAAGCGCAGCCTGAAGCACCGTGCAGTAGTTGCACGGTGCTTTAAAATCTTTATAACACAATACCTGTAATCTTAACACCCATTTAATACGTTCCTTAGAAGTATTTCAAAAATCTATTGCAACACCATAATTCTATATGATATACTCTTAACGAACGTTAGATATGGGGATGTTTGTTATGGCAGAAAAGAACATAAGAGAAAGAATCAAAGAAGTAGCAGTAGAGCATTTTAACAGTAATGGTTACCATGGAACAACGATCCGCAACATAGCAAAAGACGTGAACTGCTCCCTGCCAATGATTTATTACTATTACAACAATAAAAAGGAGTTGTTTGATGAAATCATAAAAAAGGAATATTTCGACCTTTTAAAAAGGCAGGCGGCACTCTTGAGAACAAATAGCATCATAGACTTCTATACAAAGTTTGTGTATGATCTGAACTTTCTGAGCAACTATGAAAAAAAAGTTTACCGGCTTGGAATCAAGGTTTATCTGTCCTTTGATGGCGATGAGGAACTGATGGAAATCATGGATGAGTGGGAAAAGACTATCCTTCCACGGCATTATCAGATATTAAAACCATATCTGAAGAACACTGACAATGATATCGGTATTGTACGAACATTAGTACATTTATTGGAAACATTGATAGAAAGTATTGTCGTCAAAAATAGATTTCTACCTGAAGAAGAAATCCAAGAAGAGATTTCAATCGTTCTTCGTGGGTGCGAATAATTTTTTTCCGCAGTTGAAGAAGAACACTCAAATAACTCCTTCACGAATGTGTTTTATTCTCCGCAGTGTCTAACAAACGTTAAAATAAATACTATATTAAGGAGCGACAGTGAGGATTGATAACATGTTAATTACCACTACTGAGAATGTCAAGGGCTACAAGGTAACAGAAGTTAAGGGTGAAGTGTTTGGACTGGTAGTTCGCAGTCGCGGTTTTGGTGGAAACATAATTGCAAATCTTAAGGGCTTTTTCATAGGTGGAGAGATTCGTCAATACACATCTTTACTTGAAACTTCGCGCCAACAGGCAATGGAAAGAATGGTTGCAAACGCCAGGAAGATGGGTGCTAATGCGATTATAATGATGAGATTTGATTCTAGCGAAATTAGTGGTATTATGAGTGAAATTGTTGCCTATGGCACTGCAGCAGTAATTGAAAAAGAAAATTAAGCAAACCAGTGAAACCAGGGGAAACCAGGGGGACGGTTCTCTTGGTTTGGGATCGGCAAACCAAGAGAATTGTCGCCCTGGTTTGGTATGAGGAGGCATAATCAATGAAGAGTTATCGAAAAGAACTGTGGTTTGAGACCAAGAAACGACGGGAATATATCAATATTACGCCGCTTGTAAGAAAGTGCTTGGAGGAAAGCGGAATCAGGGAAGGACTTCTGCTTTGCAATGCCATGCATATCACTGCCAGCGTCTTCATTAATGATGATGAAAGTGGCCTGCACCAGGACTTCGAAACCTGGCTGGAAGGCCTTGCCCCGGAAAAGCCATATGACCGCTACCAGCATAATGGTTTTGAGGACAACGCTGATGCTCATCTGAAACGTTCAGTAATGGGCAGGGAAGTGGTAGTTGCGATTACCCAAGGAAAATTGGACTTTGGCCCGTGGGAGCAGATCTTTTATGGTGAATTTGATGGTGGCCGCAGGAAACGTGTTCTGGTCAAGATTATTGGTGAATAACCTGCCGGATTTCTCAAAGCCGGACCCGGTACAAAGCGGTGAACAGGGCCGGCTTAAATATTGCTACACTTATTACGAAAACGGATGCTGACCAACTATCTTTAGGATTATAGTATTAATAAGGAGTGCATTTATTTATGATTAATGAAAAAATGAAAAAAGTATCACCATCTATCGATGAATGGCTTAAAGAAGCAAAAGCGGATCCGGCGGCTTTACAGGAAGGGATGTTTTTAGTCCATAATGGCGTAGTGCGTCAGACACCCAAAGCTAAGGTCCGCCAGGGGCTTGATGATGGTTCGTCAGTAAAGGGGATGGAATTTGCTTACGATGCAAGAAAAGTGGATGCGGCGATTGCGGAGACTTATAAAATGGAGGGTATCTTCCATGTTAAAGTTTGGCTTAACGAAGGCCGGCTTGAGGTTGGTGATGACATCATGTATGTACTGATAGGCGGCGATATTAGACCACATGTTATAGATGCCCTGCAATTCCTGGTTGGAAAAATCAAAACAGAATGTGTTACGGAAATAGAGCAAAAATTATAGTTCCCGCATTTAAACCAGGGGGACGGTTCTCTTGGTTTGACAGTCGGCAAACCAAGAGAACCGTCCCCCTGGTTTCCCTTTTAATTCTATTCTTCTTCGCCACGTTTGCTAGGATTAATCACCGGTACACCACATTCAGGATCTCTTGGAATTACCCTTGGTTGCGCCGAGAAAACTAAGGGAATTTGAACATTTATTTTTTGTTGCACTGTAAAGCAACATACCTTATCTTTTGTTGGTTTTACCCCTCGATCCTCAGAGCGTTCACATGGGCTGACTACTGGATTACCCACGCAGAAACATCTGATTTCCCCGACCTCAATTTTAGGAAAGATTATTATATCAGCTTCCAAACAAACTGTCTCATTTACAACTACAGGGCATCGGGCTGTTGGCAATGGCTTTAAGCAAAGCTCTTCCATTTCAATATCACCTTCCGGTAGGTTATTATGATCCATGCTATTCACAGTCTTAGGTTTCGGTAATAAAAAACAAGGAGAATTCCCATTAAATAGACTATTTAGAACCTGAAAAAAATTCATTATGCCTGTTTGGTTTATCCTAGGACAAAGTGGATATATCTTCCTGCATTCAGCGATATACTTTATGGGAAATCGTTCAACACCCAATGGTAAACCCTCCAAATAAAAAGATTCTACTAACCAGTATATTAATTAGATATATATTTGTTAAAAATAAGACGGTTTTATTAGTTAGCCCCGGTTTTTATTGGTTCGGGAGAGCACCTTAACAAGAAAGAATATTTATTTGACCCAAATGGGGGAGTATTTTAGCTGTTTTTTATGGAAGATACGCCGTGCCAGCGTTACAAGCTGGACTTTTAACCCTCATAGGCAGGATGGCGAGTACGCCTTATTTCCCAGCACGGCGTTGATGTCAACAGCATTAACAAGCGCTGCGTGCTTATGTGCAGGATGTGTCTCTGGATGACCCTGCTGCTATGGAACTATAAGTTAATATAATAAGCCGGGCAATCACCCGGCTTTTAAGATCCTAAAATTTCTTAATGTTATCATCATCATCCTTTTTTATTATGGGAATGACTTCACTAGTAATGTCTGTGGTAAGTGTATCAGGTGTCAGATTAACTTTTACCTTCTTCTTTTTATTGTCCTTGCTCAAAAAAACACCCCCTATCTCAATAATTGCATCACTTTTTAGTGATGTTAGTATTTGAAGTTTTCGCAGGGGTATGACTATAATGTTTTACTTCTTTTGCCTATTATTGTGTGAATCGGTAAGGAAAGTCTTTTCAACCTATTCCCCTTGACCCATTTAGTTATATTTCACCAAGGTATTCAGCTCCAAGTTTTGTCAATATATCAGCTAAAAGCAGCCGATGACAAAATGTTTCTTTGGGGCAAAAACAGACCAGCACTACTTGGTCCATATTTAATACTTCCACCCATCGCTGCTTATTCTTGACATAACTATCCCGCATCAGAGAATAGTACATTGCAGCGTACTCCTGTTGGGAGAGCTTACCTGCTTTTGACTGCATCACCATCTTCCAGGTTGGGGCAAAGATCCTGTCTCCTGTTTTTACGGTAATATCCAGGCGATTCGGACCGTTATAACGATAGATAGAAGTATAAACCTTTAACATTTTTCCCCTAATAGAAATCTAGATATTCTTTATGTAGCCTTAAATGCAAAAGCAAGATCATAAAAGAAGGTAAGCAGAATTGAGTCTACCTAAATTATGGACAGTTAAACTGGTTTTCTTCCTTCTACTATGGCCACTACTCCGCCATACAAGTTTAGATACCGGGTTTCAGCCAATCCGGCCTGTGAGAATATAGCGGCCAACTCTTTCTGATGCACAAATGCTTTGGCTGAATCATGGAGATAAGCGTAGGCCATTCTATTGCCGGAGATCAGCTTGCCTAAAGCCGGAATGACGCTGTTGAAACAAAGCCAGTACAATTCCCTGAAAACCGGTATCACCGGCTGGGCCATGTCCAGCGATACTACTTTCCCGCCCGGTTTAATCACGCGCACCATTTCCTGCACCGCAGTCAAAATATCAGGAACATTGCGCAACCCCCAGCCCACGGTCGCGCAGTCGAATTCATTATCGTTAAACGGCAGGCTCATGGCATCTCCCTGCACAAACCGGATGCTGTCCTTGAATGAAAATTCCTTGACGTTTTGCCTGGCGACAGCGATCATGTTCTCCGAAAAGTCCAGCCCCGTTATTTTTCCCGCCGAACCCGCTGCCCGTGCCTGCTCCATGGTCAGCATGCCTGTTCCACAGCAGACATCCAGGCCAGTGCCGCCTTCTTTTAACTCAGACCGTTTCACCGCCAACCTGCGCCAGGACTGATCCAGGCCCAGGGACATCAGCGTATTGAGCAAATCGTAATTCTTAGCGATTGAATTAAAAGTATCTTGAACGTATTTGGCTTTATTTTCTCTGCCGGGCAAGTTGGTCAAAAAGCTATCCTCCAGTATATTCAATGATCGGGGGGGCGATCTTTTTTAAATACCCAACCCGGTCGGGTGTATGACAGTTCCTTTTATTAACTTCTTGCAAATTATATCAGGTTTACTAAACTACGCAAGATAAAACCAGGGGGATAAAACCAGGGGGACGGTTCTCTTGGTTTGCCAACTCTCAAACCAAGAGAACCGTCCCCCTGGTTTACTGGTTTACCCTGGTTTATTTCTAGGCCATGTTGCTGCAGTTTAAGACGTTGCTGATCTTGTGCTTGACCATGTTTTTGACCGCCTCCCGGGCTGGCCTGAGGTACTGGCGGGGGTCAAAATCAGACGGGTTAAGGGCAAAGTGCTCCCGGATGGTGGCCGTCATGGCCAGGCGCAAATCGGTATCGATATTGATCTTGCACACTCCCATTGTTCCGGCCTTGCGGAGCATATCTTCGGGCACGCCCTGGGCGCCCTTGATTTCTCCCCCGTACTGGTTGCACTTGGCCACAAATTCCGGCAGCACGCTGGAGGCGCCGTGCAGCACCAGGGGATAGCCGGGCGGCAGGAGGCGCGCGATTTTTTCCAGGCGGGCAAAATCGAGCTTGGCCTCTCCCTTGAACTTATAGGCCCCGTGGCTGGTGCCAATGGCAATGGCCAGGGAATCACAGCCTGTTTTCTGGACAAATTCCACGGCCTGGTCAGGATCGGTGTAGCTGGAATCCGCAGCGCTGACCTTGATATCATCCTCGACACCGGCCAGCCGCCCCAGCTCGGCCTCTACCACCACGCCCTTGTCATGGGCGTACTCCACGACCTTTTTAGTCAAGGCAATATTTTCTTCAAAGGGCAGCTTGGAGCCGTCAATCATCACCGAGGTGAAACCGCCGTCAACACAGGACTTGCAAATCTCGAAATCTTCCCCGTGGTCCAGGTGCAGGCAAATTGACAAACCGCTGTCCTCTACGGCAGCCTCCACCAGTTTCATCAAGTAAACATGCTTGGCATATTTCCGGGCCCCCGCCGAAACCTGTAAAATCAAAGGAGCTTGTTCTTCCTTGGCCGCATCAACAATACCCTGGATAATTTCCATGTTGTTGACGTTAAACGCTCCCACGGCACATTTCCCATAGACTTTTTTAAACATTTCAGCTGAAGTAATTAGCGGCATATTATCATCCTCCTTTTTGGTGTGCATATCGCTGTTCAGGAACTCTTATATACTGTTCCAGGATTATCCTTCATGTATTCGTCTGCGCCAATGAGTATTACGTACTTTATTTTCTTGCTTTCAGCAGAGCAGTCCATGCCGACACCCTCTTATTATTATTAAATGAGCTGCCGATATTGTCATATATGTTTGCATCAATATGGATCAATGTTTCGGTTGGCACTGAAAGCTCCATTTTTCTGATGTATAAAACGATATAATTTTATCACCGATTATTTCAAATGTACCAACTGTTATGTTTTATTCTCCCATAACTCTATAAACTTATCTAGTAAAATTTTCCCTCCCGCGCATCTCACTTTAGCTGCGCTTCCTCAGACCACTTAATGAGGATCTATTTTAGATTTTTTTGCCACAACTTGAAGGAAATGTTCTATAAAGGTGGAATAGATTGGTTAATATTCATGATGATCCAAAGGAGGTTGTTATGAGCATTCTTTTTGAACCAATATCTATCGGTTCTACAGGGTCAATGGTCGTAAAAAACCGTTTCGTCCGGTCTGCCACCAACGATTTTATGGGAAATAAGGACGGCAGCATATCGGACCGGGAACTGGACTTGTACAAAATGCTTGCGGCAAATGATGTCGGACTTATTATTACCGGCCAGGCTTATGTACAGCACCCTGCAGGGAAAGCCGGCGCCAGGCAAAACGCTATTTTTGATGACCGTTTTATCGAGGGCTACCGCAAACTGGCTGACACAGTACACGAACATGGAGCAAAACTGGTGATGCAGGTTTCCCACGCCGGCCGGCAGTCTCTTTCCGCTTTAAAAGACGGGGTTTCCCCGGTGGCTCCTTCAGCGGTGACAGACACCAGCACCGGCATTACCCCAAGGGAATTGACTGTGGAAGAAATCTGGCAGT
>JAQVGZ010000118.1 GCA_028696455.1 Desulfotomaculaceae bacterium
AGGTGGCTACCAGGATCACAATAGTTGAACAATCCCCGGTTTTTGCCGCGGCCCTGGTTAACAAATGGGGTAAAATTTGCAGCGCCAAATCTTTAAAGGCACAGGTAGGACCGTGCCATAACTCTAAGATATAGAGCATCTCGTCCAATTTGTGCACCGGGACAATTGCCGGTGAGTTGAACTTTTTATCGTTATAAGCCAGTGCGACGCAATCATCAATCTCCGCTTCAGTATAGTCAGTTAGATACTTCTTTAAAATTGCGGCGGCCAGTCTCTGGTAACCTAAACCTAAATACCCCTTTAGCTGCTTCTCATTTATCCGCACAATTTCCTGGGGAACGAATAACCCTCCGTCGGGCGCTAAGCCCAGCTTTATTGCTTCCGCTGATAAAACCCGCCCGAACTGGCCCCGGGTGCTTTCGTACAACATGATCTTCCCTCCAAATTTCTAATGCAAAAAGTATTAATAAAGGTTTGTAAAATTGTACCCCAATAAACTTACCCTGACAAGTTTAGAGTGGTCAAGACGTTTCTTTTATAACAAGTTTGGATAAGATAATCTTAAAAAACATAGGAGTGCTGTAAATGGCTTATACAATAAAAGAACCGAAAGAAGATACCAGAAGCTTTTTAGGCCGCCAGGTGGATCGGGTGGGAACTTTATTACTGGTCTGGCTGATTACCTTTCTGCTGATAGCTAACCTTACTGAAAATCTAACAACCGCGCTAATGTTTTCGATACCACTGCTTGTGGCTGAGGTGCTGGTGCTCCGGAAATTTTGGCAGATCAGGCTGCAAAAAAGGCAAAACCGGCGCCGGTACTGGTTAGCCGGTCAAAAGATAATCAGAAATTTAAAAAATATGCATCCCGAAAGCGAATTCAAGCCCTATGTGCGTGAGATTATCGCCAGTCTGCCTGGTTTCCAAAATGTAGTACTGAACCCTGTAGATGGTGAAGGTAGCGAAGAAGTAAAGAAATGGGGTATTGATTTGACAGGTGATTATCACGGCACACCAGTAGCTATTCAGTGCAAGTACCCCGAAGGAGATAAAGAAATCACTTCTGCTGACATTCGGGCCTTCGCCGGCTCCCTTAAACTTGAGGGATTTAAGAACGGACTATTGGTCACTTGCGGGGAATTTGGACCTGGTGCAGCCCGGGTGGCTGTGGAATTATCTCAAAAGGGGATTAATCTAAAATTGATTAACCGGTTTAGGCTGATCGAGCTTGCCAGACGAGCCGGCCGCGACGGGGTATCTTCAGAACAGGCCAGGCACGAGGTAACCTCAGATGCCGGAGGAAATCGTGCCAGGATAATTACTGCTCTTAAAGATACTATTTTCACCAATAGAACAAAGGCAAAGAGTTATTTTTTATACGGACTATTGCTCTACGGAGGATATATCTTGATGCGAGGTACAAGTAAACTAAGTTTAATTTACCTGGCCTTTGCTGGGTTGAATCTGTTGCTCGGCGCTTGCTGCCTTTACCTGGGCAGAAGTATTGATGATAAAGATCCCCTGGCCGGGCTGGGATCAGATAATTAAAGCACAGCGCAACAATGCCGCTTTCGCGGTTGCGGATGTAATAGAATACTCTAATTCGACACATTTGACAATTAGTTATCCAAAAAAAAGGATATTTTTGAATACTGGGGTACTTATATTTACAGCTAGAGTCAATTATTATATTATAAAATTGCCAGTGAAAGAAAAATATCTTAATAGTTATGGTATTTTTTAAAATACTGCTCGTTATCCCTAAACATATAAAAAATGAGGTGAAATCATGGAATACAAAGAGAAAATTGATTACCTGGTGGATCTTCTGCAAAAATCCTCACGTACTTTTGCGCTCACAGGCGCTGGAATTAGTACGGAAAGCGGCATTCCGGACTACCGTAGCGCGGGCACCGGTCTATGGAATAAATTCGACCCGATGAAAGTTGCCAGCGCTTCCTCACTCCGCCGTGATCCTGCAAGTTTTTATAGCAATAATCTTAAAAGATGGCTCATCTTTTCAAATGCCAAGCCTAATGCGGCCCACTATGCCCTTGCTGACCTGGAGAGGGAAGGCTACCTGATTGGGGTAATTACCCAGAATATAGACGGGCTTCACCGCAAGGCTGGTTCCCAAAGAGTATGGGAAGTGCACGGACATTTGCGCACCTGCCATTGTTTTAACTGCAAGAAAAGGTTTCCCTTTGAAGAACTGGTCAAGCAGTTTGATGCGGGAACAAACCCTCCCAGGTGCAATCAGTGCGGTGGTGTGTTGCGCCCCGATATTGTCCTATTCGAGGATTCCATGGGGGATGACTACTTACAGGCCATGCAAGTACTTTCCGGCTGTCAACTCTTGATTGTTGTCGGAAGCAGTCTTCAGGTTTATCCGGTAGCTTCACTCCCGGAATATGCCAGGCAGCTGGTGATTATCAATAACGATGAGACTCCCTGGGATAACCAGGCAAACCTTGTTATTAACGAAAAAATTGGGAAGGTATTTACGGACATCTTAGTGGCCATGAAGCTGAAGTCTGAAAATACCAGGTAACCTAAATTTGTATGCTACCATAATTCACCTTTTTAATAGTCTTACAATAGGGGAGAATAAGTATAGTTACCGGGTAAAAGGAACTTAACCTGAAAAGAAGCATATTATTTAAACAGTAATACAGCTAAAGGGGGCTATTTGCTACGATTCCTTTGAGGGATAACATCCCTTCGCGGAGTTTCCCAGTTGTAAATGTTTTATTAATCCTGGTAAATCTGATAGTATTTGTTTATGGAGTAATGCTGGGCAGATATTATAATGACTTTATTTTTGCCAACTCGGTGATCCCTGCGCAGCTTGTGGCAGTTGGTTTTACCGGAGAACAGCTGGCGAGGCTTACCACAGCTATGTTTCTGCACGGCGGCTGGCTTCATGTATTGAGCAATATGCTTTATCTATGGATTTTTGGTGATAATGTCGAAGGACGGATGGGGCACTTCAAGTACCTGCTTTTTTATCTATTAACCGGCTACCTTGCCACTATCACCCATGTATTTTCCAGTCCGTTTTCCGAGGTTCCCTTAATAGGCGCAAGTGGAGCAATCGCCGGGGTGCTCGGGGCTTACTTAATTCTTTACCCGAGGGCAAAAGTACTGACTTTGATTTTTATCTTTGTGTTTATTCAAGTTGTTCCCATCCCGGCAGTTATATTTCTGGGAGTCTGGTTTATTATCCAGATTCTCAGCGGCGCCGCCAGCTTGACATCGCAGGCAGCGCAGGGCGTTGCATTTTGGGCCCATACCGGGGGGTTTGTTGCCGGTATGCTTCTGGTGAAACTTTTTGCCAGACGGGATGAGTACATCAATTATCAGTGACTAGAGCAATTATTATTATTCAAGCCCTTACCGCTTGCGGCAGGGGGTTTTTTTTACCGTAGCTGTAAGGCTACCCCCGGAATATAATAAATAAATGTAATTAACGGGGGTAAGGAAATGGGGGTAATTCTATTTGTTCACGGAATGGGCTACAACAGTGATCGGGATTATTGGAAAGGTTGGGCGACTTCACTCCAGCTTGAGTTGGCCAGACAGGGTTTCGTTTTAACAGAAGAGCATTTTGGCGGGGTTTACTATTATGACCTTGTTCCCGGCCCTAAAGCTGGAAAAGAGCCAGAGGAAGATATTATGCAAATTCAAGTCCTTGGTTTAAAGAAAAGGGCCAAGGAGGAACTGGTCTCATCATATTCGCCCTTTATAAAAAACTATAGTATGATTCGTAATTTAACGGATAATATCGTGGATAACTTTGGTGATATATTTTCATATTTATATTTTGATAAAACTTACCAGTTAGTTAATGATCGTCTTTATAAAGCCATAGATCAGTATAGTGAACCAGTGAACCTAATCGGGTATAGCCTAGGCACAATAATATGCTATTGCGCTCTGCTGCAAAATCAGTATGCAGCATCCAAGGTCGGTCACCTAATAATGCTTGGTAGTCCCTTATTCTGGTTTATGCAAGGGGTGGCAAGGCGCGTTAATTTTAGCTTACGGCCAGCTGTCGGGCGTTTCACCAACGTGGCTGGTTTACTTGACATAGCCTGGCCACAAATGGTGCCAAAAATATTGCCAGCCCTTGATAACCATGTTGAATTTATCATTAACTACTTTAATCCAATTAGAGGTCACACAGAATACTTTGATAAAAAAGAAAGCCTGCAAGCCATTTCAAGGGAAATAATCATAGGCTGGACTTGATTTGCGGCTTGTCAAGCAGCGGCTGTATTGCACAAATTTTTTTATGGTATAATAAACAAAAAGGGAAATTATTCATCATTTTTTATCTGATAGTACAGTCTTTAAGTCAATCTCAATTAACAAAGAAGGTGTTTTATTGAGTGTTAACATCCTAGCCCTGGAAACATCCTGCGATGATACATCAGCAGCTGTAGTGGCAGACGGGTCTGAAATACTATCAAATATAGTTTCATCACAGGTGGATGTACACCAAAAATTTGGCGGCGTGGTTCCCGAAATAGCTTCCCGCAAACACCTGGAACTGATGAATCACGTAATAGCAGAGGCGATGACTGTTGCCGGACTCAAATTTGCTGATCTGGACGCGGTGGCGGTTACTTATGGCCCTGGCTTAGTCGGCGCGCTTCTTGTAGGGGTAGCCTCTGCCAAGGCCGCAGCCTACGGATTGGGTTTGCCCCTGGTGGGGGTTAATCATGTGGAAGGACACATTTATGCTAATTTTCTCGTGGAGCCAGACGTTTCTTTCCCACTGGTATGTCTGGTGGTGTCCGGGGGGCATACCGACCTGGTTCTGCTTAAAAGGCATGGCAGCTTTGAGTTGCTGGGAAGCACCAGGGATGACGCCGCCGGTGAGGCCTTTGATAAGGTAGCGCGAACAATGGGCCTGGGTTACCCCGGGGGGCCACTGATTGACTCTCTTGCCCGGGAGGGACAGGCTGAGGCAATAAAACTTCCCCGTTCCTACCTGGAGGAAGGTAGTTTCGATTTCAGCTTTAGCGGGTTGAA
>JAQVGZ010000119.1 GCA_028696455.1 Desulfotomaculaceae bacterium
CAGGGATTTTTTTAGCGCTACCAGGTCCCTGGCATTTGCCGTGCCAAAAGATATCCTGCCGGCCAACCTCTCCAGATCGTAGATATTCTTTAGCCCCTCCTGCAGGTCACGGCGCAGGAAAACGCTGTCCACCAGTTCACCGACTGCTTCCAGGCGCGCCTCAATCTCGTCTTTATCTAATAAAGGTTGCTCAATCCAGTTTCTGATCAGCCTGCCGCCCATAGCCGTAACTGTATGGTCGAGAACATCCAGCAGGGTGTTTTTGCGGGACCCGCCCATGATGCTCTTGGTCAATTCTAAATTGCGCCTGGTTTGTGCGTCCAGGATCATATACTTGCCCGGCTGGTATAACTGTATTTTATTGAGGTGAGAGAGTTCCCTTTTCTGGGTTTCCTGCAAGTAACTAAGCAGGGATCCGGCTGCCGCCACCATATGCTCGGAGGCAAATATCCTTTTACAATTACTAAACGATGCGCCAAATTGTCTCTCGATCATTTGCCTGGCCTCATCTTGCGCAAAGGCAGCCTCCCGGTAGCCGCTGATTACAGGCATACTGGCCGGCAGTATTGCCCTGGGGAAGGTTTCAACTTCAGAACGGGGCACAATCACTTCCGCCGGCCTGAGCCGGGCCAATTCCTCTGTTAACCCTAACCTGGCGCCGGTGCCGGAAAAAGAGGTAACCATAAAGCAACCGGTGGTAATATCTGATACGGCAAGACCATAAGCGTCCTTTCCCGGATTAATGCTCACCAGATAATTATTATTCTTATCTTTAAGCTGCTGGCTCTCCATGACCGTGCCCGGGGTAACCACCCGGACAACCTCCCGCCGTACAATGCCCTTAGCAGTGGCAGGATCTTCAACCTGCTCACAGATAGCCACCCGGTACCCTTTAGCAATAAGCCGGGCAATATAGCTGTCCGCAGCATGGTAGGGCACTCCGCACATGGGAACGCGCTCACTGCCACCCCCGTCCCTGCCGGTGAGGGTTATTTCCAGCTCACGAGAAGCCAGGCGGGCATCTTCAAAAAACATTTCATAAAAGTCACCCAGACGAAAAAACAGAACCGCATCCGGGTACTGTTCCTTTATCTCAAGATACTGCTTGATCATCGGCGTAAAACTCACCGGGAATCCTCCTCCGACGGCCATTATAACACAGTTTACAGCTTACTAATTCTGCGGGATCAGTTTGCCTGTCAGCTGGGCCAGGTGCGCCTCAGTGATTTGCACCTTGACAATTTGACCCGCAAGCTCTTTTTCTCCCGGGAAAACAACCATTTTGTTGCCCCTGTTCCTCCCGATCAGTAAGCCCGGCCCCGTTTTGCTTTCTCCTTCTACCAGCACTTGCTGCACGCTTCCCTCTTCTTCAAGGTTTCTCTCCAGGCTAATTTTATTTTGAAGCTTAATCAATTCCTGGATGCGCGCCTTTTTTTCCGCCTCCGGTATTTGCTCAGCCAGCCTAGCCGCAGGAGTACCCGGCCGGGTGTTGTAAACAAAAGTATAGGCGCTGTCAAACCTGGCCTGGTGCACCAGGTCCAGGGTATCATTGAAATCTCTTTCATCTTCACCGGGAAAGCCGACCATAATATCTGTTGTTATAGTAGCGCCAGGGACAGCTATCTTTATTTTATCAACCAGCTCTAAATATTTCTCCCGGGTATAGCCTCGATTCATCTTTTTTAAAATACGGTTGCTTCCCGCCTGCACCGGCAGGTGGAAATGTTCACAAACTTTGCCGGAAGCGGCTATCGTCTCGATCAGCCGGTCCGTAAAGTCCCGGGGGTGTGAAGTCATGTAGCGTAGCCATTCAACACCGCCATCCTGCTCCGAATGCTCCAGCTGTTCCAGCAAGTCGGCAAAATCAACCGGGCCCGCCAGGTCTTTGCCGTAGGAATTGACGTTCTGCCCGAGCAAAATGACCTCTTTGTAACCCTCACGGCCCAGTTTAGCCACTTCGTCCAGGATTTCTTCCGGGCGGCGGCTTCTCTCCCGGCCACGCACATAGGGCACAATGCAGTAGGTGCAAAAATTGTTGCACCCGTACATGATCGTAACCCAGGCGCGCAGCCCCGCTTTTCTTTTCACGGGCAGATTTTCAGTGATGCCGCCGGCGCCTGGCCACACGGCCTGGACCGGGCTTCTGCTCTCGACAACCTTCCCGATCAATTCCGGCAGCTGGTGGGTATTATGAGTGCCAAAGATCAGGTCGACATGGGAAAACATCTGCCTTAGCCGCCTGGCCATACCCTCCTGCTGGGCCATACATCCCCCCACACCGATAATCAGCTCCGGCTTTTCCTGCTTCAAACGCCGCAGCCGCCCCAGCAGGGAGAAGACTTTATTCTCGGCAGTTTCCCGCACGCAGCAGGTATTTAAAAGCACAATGCCGGCGTCTTTCAGCTCATCGGCCTGCTCATAACCCATGTCCTCCAACATTCCGGCCAGCACTTCCGAATCATGCTCATTCATCTGACACCCGAAGGTAACAATATGATAAGTTCCCTTACAGTCCATCCCTGTGGCCATCGCGAATCTCCTCATCTATTTCTTTCATTATAACGCAGACCTTGATATTAAACAACAAATGGCCTGTTTACACGAAATAACCGGCATTATTTAGCCCGGTTGCCAAACCTGCAAAAAATACGTGGCTGTTGTCCCATCCTTTCCCTGCAGTATAGATTGTTTACGAAATTTGGGGTATATGTAACTAGGCCATCCATGGTACGACCCATCGGATCCCTGTAAGTCGGAGAAAATTGCATTTTCCAATTTGGAAAAGTCCGGAGACGGCTGGGCCGTCAACGGACTGCTTTTTGTTTTTGTTCCAACGCCCGGAGCACTTTTTCCGGGGTAATCGGCAGGCTGTTAATCCGTACGCCGATGGCATCATGCACTGCGTTGGCCACGGCGCCCAGCATACCGGCAACAGAGCCCTCTCCCACCTCTTTCGCCCCGAAGGGGCCGTTGGGCTCAAGGGTATTGGCCGTTTTATCGAGCGATTCCGGTGTGTCCGGGGCCAGGGGGAGCCGGTAAGTTAAAAATGACGGGTTAAACAACTGACCTTTCTCCAGGACGATTTCCTCTGATAAAGCCTGGCCGGCTCCCATGGAAACACAACCCTGAACCTGCCCTTCTACAATGGTCTTGTTCAGCGGAAACCCGCAGTCGTGGTAGGTCACGGCCTTCAGCAGCCTGACCCGCCCCGTTACGGTATCCACCTCGACTTCGGCCGCCTGGGCGGCAAAACCGTAAGCGCTGGTAAACAGCCCTTTACCCTTGGCCAGGCTGGGGTAGCGGTTGGTTTCCGGGTAGCCCTTGTAAGAACCGGTGCCGATAATGGGGTTGCCGTTGCGTTTAAAGACGTTGGCCTGGATCGCCTGGGCAAAGGAGATGGACCGTTGCGGGTCTTCTTTGACAAAAACTTTTTTATCCCGGGTGGCAAGTTGTTCCATACCCACTCCCAGGAGCTCAGCCGCGCATTCCAGGAGCTGTCGCCTGGCGTCGGCTGCCGCCAACTTGACCGCGTTACCGGTAACCAGCGCCCCGCCGCTCAAGAAACTACCCAGGTCGATAGGGGTCAGTTCCGTATCTCCGGCTACCACCCGGACATCTTCCAGCCCGATCCCCAGCTCTTCAGCTAGAACCTGGGCCAGGGTGGTATAGCTCCCCTGCCCCATCTCTTGCGTTCCCGTGTATAGCGTGGCCGAACCGTCGTCGTGCAGTTTGACCATGGCCGCTGAAGCAAATGGGTAGTACATCGCCCCGCTGAACATCGAGCAAAGAGAAATCCCCACGCCCCGCCGGAACCTACCCAAGGGTTGAGCCGCGGCAAATTGCTGGCGTTTACTCGACCAGTTAATCCCCGCTGCCGTCCCTTCGATGCATTCCTGCAGACCGCAGCTGTTTAACCGGTCGCCGTTGGGCAAAACATCTCCTTTATGCCTGATGTTTTTCAACAGGACCGCTACCGGGTCCAGCCCCAGGTCGCGGGCAATCAGGTCCAGCTGGGAGTCGATGGCATAACGAATCTGGGGCGCCCCGTGGCCCCGCTGGGGCCCGCGGATCGGGTTATTGGTGTATACTGCCAGGCCTTCGTACCGGTAGTTCGGCACTTTGTAAATAGGAAAGCTAAAACCGTGGCAGAGAAAGACCACGATCGGTCCGGAACCCCGGTAGCCGCCGTTGTCAGCAATTACTTTAACATCCTGGGCTACGATGGTACCGTCCTTTTTTACCCCGGTTTTTATATGGATGGTTATGGGATGGCGCTGGCGGGTGGTGGTAAACACTTCTTCCCGGTCCAGTTCTATTTTGACCGGGCGGCCCAGTTTCATGGAAAGGTAGGCGGCACAAAATTCGTAAGGAAAAACGTCAATCTTACCACCGAAGGCTCCACCCACGTAAGAATGACATACCCTGACCCTGGAAATAGGCAGCTTCAGGGCGCGGCTCAGATTATAACGCTTTAAAAAAATACCCATAGTAGAAAGCCATAAATGAAGTTTCCCGGTTACAGGCTCGTAACTGGCCACGGCGCCATGCGGTTCCATAGCGCAGTGGGCCGTAGCCGCAGTCTGAAATTTATCTTCCCGCACGTGGTCGGCTTCCCGGAAGCCCTGCTCCACATCACCGAAAGCGATGAAAGTGCGGCCACTGAGATTATTTAAGGACGATTCGGACCGGTAGTCATTTACCCTTTTAGTTGCTCCCCATTCTTCCCAGGCGGAAGTACCGATAAACTGACTCTCGTGGAGCAAAGGAGCATCAGGCCGGATGGCCTCTTCCGGGGTAAATACGGCCGGCAGGATCTTATACTCTACCTTGATCAGGGAAAGCGCCTCTTCCGCCACAGCTTCACTCACCGCTGCGACAACGGCCACCTCATCCCCGATATAACGCACCTTATCCACCGCCAGCGGTTGTTCGTCAGCGGGGTAGCGGGGTGTATCCACAAAGGCGTACCGCACGTCGGCCACGTCGCGACCGGTAAGTACTGCCTTGACCCCGGGCAACC
>JAQVGZ010000120.1 GCA_028696455.1 Desulfotomaculaceae bacterium
CGCAATGGAGAGGGTGACCTGGTCGTTATGAGCATAGAATCTTTTGAACGTCGGGAAGCCATGCTTGACCTGCGTGAAAAGCTTATGTTTGCCGAGCAGCAACGCCTTGCCGGCGAACCGGCAATTCCGCTTACTGAAGCTCACAAGCGGTTGAAGGAGAAAATTAATGGAACAATATCCCGTTGAGTTACTGCCCGCCGCCTATTCAGACCTGGATGAAATATTCGACTATATCTTAGCGGAAAATCCCCAGGCTGCAGACAAAATACTCGATAGGATCATACAATCTCTACAGCGTCTTGAGAGTTATCCGCATTCCGGTTCACCATTATATGACCGCTCCCTGAATAAATTTAATTTTAGAATGGTCTTCGTCAACCCATATATAGCCTTTTATCGGTTTATAAGCAACAGGGTTATTGTCTACCGCATTTTACACGGCGCCAGAAACTACCCCCACCTTTTGAGGGATATGGCAGGCAAATAATATCCGCCCGGGTTCCCCTAAAACTCCGCCATGATCTCCGCCACGCCGCTGCCGTCGCGACCACAGATATTCTTGGCGGTTCGATAAATGATTATATTTCAAGTCTTATGCGACCGCCCTACCCATCGCATACGTAAGGCCGAACACCAGCGGAACGGCAAAAAAGCATATTTGACGAATTATTTGAATTAGGAAGCGGGATACCTCCTCAGAAATAGCATGAAGGCCTTGCCGGTGCCGTTTATTTAAAAACCAGGCTCCCCAGTCCGATTATCCAACCGATTGCCCCTACGGAAACAATAACGTTTTTCATCACTCTCAGCCATTTATGCCTCTGGATTGTTTCATCAATTCTTTTCTGCCACTTGACCAAAACGACTAACAAGCTTAAGACGAAAATTTTCAGCCCCCATTGAAAGACATTTGAATCAACAAATTTCTCTATTTCCGAGAATTGCGTCTCAAACCTGCTTTCAAACAGGACTGCAAAAAGCAAAAACCAGCCGACCAGGGCAAAGATAAAACCCGCCGCTTTCAGTTTGGAAAGGTAGAATTTCTTGCTTTGAGCCCGGTTTTCCGCCGCTTCCTGTTCATAATTCAATTTCAGATTATTGCTTTTCATAACTTTCAGCATGATCATAATGCAGACCAGCCCAAGAGCAAAATAAAAGACCTCATAATACAAGCTGGAAAAACTGGCGGCGGAAAAATATAAGGCCAACCCATCGGTAAACGTTTTAAGGAGAACCGGAACCAGCAGATAGATTTTCCTTTTGTGATAGACAAACATGAACAGCATAAAAGCGCAAAAGACATGAACCGCTGTGGCCGACAGCCGTTCAACTCCCCCTGTTAAAGCCCTGACGAGGAACTCCGAAGTGGTGCCGGCTAAGGACTGACTTAAGGACTCGAGGAGTTGAGGGGGGATTTGCGCCGGAAAATACCGAACGGCTAAGAAAGAAACAAGCGTTGTGATTCCTACGGCGATGGCTTCAAAGCTGCCGAAGCCGATCCCAAAGCCGATCTGATGATTGACCGCTTCAAATCTGCGTTTGTATTTGAGGATGATCAGCAAAGGAACAAATATTTCAAATACGCCGGTCAGCAGGCCCACATATACATAATAAAGGGGTATGTAAATCGAAACCAGGAAAATGTTGATTGGCGTATTAAAAAAGTAGGCGAAGGCGCTTTTGAGGGCAACGGAAAAAAACCAGGCCGCCGCGCCGAGCAGGATTACACTCCCGGGTACGTTCGTCTTTTTTCTGTAGGCGGAAATAGGAATAAGCCCAGCTAACAGAAGAACAGCCGGGATCAGCAGGTAGGTATCCATTTGCTTATCCCTCCGTGCAATACAATAGAGGATTCCTTAGCTTTTTCACTATGTCTGAGAGGGCGTATTTCCAACCGTGTAAATGGTAATAATCTCCACAAACAAACTTAAGGAGATGTTTAGCATGACACGGTTGGATATACGCCCTCAAAGATTATGATTTTATTCTACACCCTGCCTCCGGATAATTTCAATATCATGCTTATACGGGCCTCTGCTTACCGGTTGGGGCCTGCCGCAGCAAAGAAAGGGTGAAATAGAAATGGCAGTAACCAAAGTCCCTACCGGCGCAGCTTTAACACTTAAGCTGAATACCGGCACGGACGGCAGCGGCAACCCGGTTTTCCGGACCAAGAGCCTGAGCAACGTTAAGCCGGCCGCTGTTCATATAAAAAACTCCCCTAAGGTAAATGCCTCAAGGGAGTTTTTCCAGCTTTGATCTCTTATTTTTATTTTTTATCTCTTATATTTGATAATTATCGTTGCCCCGCCTACACTTTTGTTTACATCCGCCGGAGATTGGGAGTTTAGCCAAAAGACAGGCTCATAGTCAGGCAAACCTTCAGCACCGAAAGTTACAGCCATAGCTTTTACCGGCGTCTTGGTTTTGGCCTTTGTATACCATAGATATATAAAATTTCCCCCAGCACCCTGATTTAAATCTATCCCAATTCTAGTATAAGGAACATTGTTGGCATTGTGGCTGACAGTTGTGGTAGTTGATGGAGCGCCGCTGCCAGTATATTCCATAAAGAAATCAGTTATAGCATCATCGGCGTTCTCACTAAGCTTGTAACACAAATATATATAATCTCCACCAGCACCGGCATTTAAGTCAGCATTAACCAGTTGATATCCGGCAGAGCATTGAGCTCTCGCAGCAAACTCATTACCAGCAACAACAAAAGTAACATCTTCTACATATTTCTCCACCGGCCACTTATTATTGTTTGCCATGGAAATATTCATTTTTTCAAACTCTGCTTTAAGGTAAGCAGCCCTTGCCGAATCACTGCAAAGCTCCCAGATGGGTACGAGAGGCCTGGTGGTGGTATTGCCGAATTCGACTAGATTTCCATGTTCTTCCAAGGTTTTTTCCCATTGATCTAATAAACTAGGGTCATTTTTTAATGAAACTGAATTTATGATAAAGCCTCCGCCATAGCAATCAAAGTTCTCGTCCTTACTGCTTTCATACTCAGATCTATTCTGGACATTTTGATATGACGCGCTTCCGGATGCTTTTGCTACTAAAGCATTGAAATCAGCTTTTGTAGCGATTTTAAAGTTTTCAAAACTGGTGGATGCTCTTGAATTGGCAGTAATGCTATGGTCAATCCTTCCGCCAGTAATTGAATCTACCAGTACATAATGTCCGAAGGTAGCAAACACTGTTTTTGCCGGGATATTTTTGTCATTTATCATCTGCATGGCATTCGGCAAAAGATAATTCTTTAAATTGATCGTTCCATCAATATATACGCCATACTTCTTAACTATCCAACTATAAGTTGCGAAATAGTTGTCCAGTTGCTCAGTCCGACTCGAATCAAAATTCACTTTAACCGATCCGCCAAAACCGAGGTATTTTCCTGAAGCATTTAAGGCAGTTGACATTTGACTGCTGTATGACCTGATGGATCTCGCGGTGTTTGAATCATCATAACCATGGTCATAACGTATAGCCTCTACCTTTTGGTCCTGCAAGAGTTTTTCAATATCCAAAACTGGTTGTTTCAATGAATCCACATGTGCATATTGCCCAAAGACATTATATCCTCTGCCCAAGCGCGTTACTATTGGAATGTCCTTTTCCTCCACTTTTACTTTGAAAGACTTCCCAACTTGACGCGAATTCCAATCAACCTTGAGCTCCTGCTTTGGGGCTATTTTTTGATAATCTTGCGGTGGCGCAAATAATTCTTTTAAGTCTGTTGCGCTCAATGAGTCTTCAGGCTGAAAGTCTATTTGCTCTTCTTCCGGCAGATAAACTCCAGGTTTAAAGTCAGGTTTTATTATTTCTACAGATGGTTTTAAAGTTACCGACGGTATTGATGTGCCGGTTTGGGTTTCGGTTTTGGTTATAGTAACTTTTTTCGTAATTTCGTCCCATTGAACATCACAACCCAAATTTTCTGTTACAAATCTAATAGGCAGCATAGTCCGGTCACTAATAATCAGGGGTTTTACATTTGGATTATTTGCATCAATAGGAACAGTTGCTCCATTAACCAATGCATTGCTTTGTCCAATCCATAGTTCAATTTTAGTGTTGCCCAGGGACACAGTTACCTTGCTTGTTTCACCATCCCAGCCGATTTCTGCACCTAAAGGTGTTGCAACATATCTGATAGGCAGCATGGTACGCCCCTCTATAATTACGGGGCTTACATCCATCACAGTAAGCTCTCCATTTACAGTGTATGTATTGCTGTCAATGACAAAAACCAGAGTTGTTTTTTGATTTTCCGTTGTTTCAATAGCAGCTGCCGGGTTCAGAGGAACAGACATCACCAAAAATGCTAATGTCAAAATCATTGCTAACACTCGTGCTGACGTCTTTTGTTTCCTTTTTCCCGAAAATATTTCCACTTTTTTTCAATCTCCCTTCTCAATTAACTTTATGGTATTATTCGCAATGTTCTCCATAATTCCTGCATGAATTGTAGGGATAATGAATACAAAATCGGAAATGTTCTCACCGGCAGTAACGGTCAGGCCTGGGGCAGGCGTAGCGGTGACCGGTGTGCCGGGCTACCCCTTTTCCGAAGAGAACGGGGTAATTGTAAGCCTTCCTGACATGTACAGTGGTGAGGCCAAGATGTTGTTGATTGAGCTGCTGATCTCACCCCAGGCGGAGGGCACACACCACTTGCTCGATCTGGTGCTGGAATACGCTGATGTCAGGGAAAACCTTGCCCTTGTCAGCTTGGAGGCTGGCTTTAAGATTGATTTCAAGGTTGATGCAGGTGACAGCCCGGTAGAAAACTTCGAGGTGGTTAAGCAGATTGAATTGTTCCGCAGTGCCGAGACCAAGGAAGAGGCCATACGTCTGGCTGACCAGGGTGATTACGAGGCCGGCAAAAAGGTCTTGGAAAGCAGGCTCCAGAGTATCAACCATTGGGGAGCTGAAACCGGTGATAGCGAGTTGGCTGATGAAGTGTGTGAGCTTAATCATAATATGGATTTTATGTC
>JAQVGZ010000121.1 GCA_028696455.1 Desulfotomaculaceae bacterium
AACATTTTTTTCAGTAACTTTTATATAATAAAGTGTTTTTTGCAAATTTATCGAATTGTGTTTATTTAATGAACAATCAAACGGGAGGTGGCTGTCCTTTGAACAAAGTACCTACCGGAATCAAAGGCTTTGACGAACTGGTATACGGTGGCATTGTAAGGGGCAACTCGGTTCTGGTAGAAGGAGTTCCCGGTGCGGGTAAAACAACTTTTGGCATAGAGTTTGTGTACCGGGGAATTACGGAGTTTAATGAACCAGGAGTAATTGTTACTTGCGAAGAATTACCCGAGTCCATTTACCGTGATGCGCTGAACCTTGGCTGGGACCTCAGGGCCCTGGAAGAGGCCAATAAACTCCGTATTTTATGTACATCTCCGGAAGTGCTCACAGATACAGATATCAACCTTGTTGAAGAGGTTGTTCGTGAAGTTGGCGCCAAGCGAATTTTAGTAGACAGCATCAGTCATTTAAAAAGCGTTTTCAATGATACTATTGCGCTGCGCAGGACCGTCTATAGTTTTTGCAACGGGTTGCGCCGTTTGGGTTTAACTTCCTTTCTGGTTAAAGAAAGGGAGAGTGAAGGAATGCGGGAATACGCCTTTGAAGAATACGTAGTGGATGCAGTTATTCGTTTGGAAAACAAGGAAAGACCAGGCATATATCGTCAACGTGTTCTGGAAATATGCAAAACAAGGGGACAAGAACATATTCCGGGTCAGCAAACCTTTAGTATAACTGACGAAGGAATTAAGGTTTTTACCCTGGTCGGGGTGTTGAATTCTCATAGCGAAACAATACAGGAGAATGAACTGGTGCATACCGGCATACCGGGACTGGATGATTTACTAAGGGGTGGACTGCCCAGGGGTATAACCGTGGCTGTGGCCGGCGGTTCCGGTACAGGTAAAACTGTACTGGGACTGCAGTACCTGGCAAAGGGCGCTATAGATCACGGTGAAAAAGGAATCTTCCTATCCCTGGAGGAAACACCCGGGCAATTATTGGCTAACGCATAGCGTTTTGACTGGAATTTATCCAATCTTCAAGAGCAAGGTTTAGTAAAAATTATATATAAACCGCTTTCTAGTATGGAAATTGATGAAACTATTATCTGGCTGAGCGAAATTGCCCAGTCATTCGGGGCCCACCGCTTGGTAATAGATTCCTTTTATGCCTTTCTATCCCGCATAGACAATACTGCTGTTCTAAATGAAAAATTCTATAACCTAGTTAGCTATTTAAACAGGCTAAACTATACCACTTTATTACTTGGTCCTAGTTTGGAGCTGTCAGGCGCCAGGAAAACGGAAGCAATTCACTCTACTGTCCAGGGCTCCATACTACTTAAATCAACTATGATGCAAAACCGGAGAGTACGGCAGCTGGAGCTTTATAAAATGCGGGGAGTTAACCATGTCATGGGGAATCACCTGCTTGAAATAAATACTTCAGGTGTACAGGTATTCCCCCGTCTGGGAGGGTAGAAGTTATGAGCAAAGCTTATTTTGGCATTGAGGGATTGGACCGCAGCCTTGAAAATGGAGTTTCCTACGGTTCACAGATTGCCGTGGTTGGGGACTCTGGAATCGGCAAAACAGTAATGGCGGGAGAGTTTATCAAAGAGGGGCTGCGCTGCGGTGATACCTGCATCTACGTGGCCTGTGATGAGCCGCCCACAGCCATGCGTGAGCACCTGCAGAGCTTCAAGGTAGGAACGCCTGCTTACGAGGAAATGGGCAGGTTAATTTTTATCGATGCTTATGAGGAAAGCGGGAGTACAGAAAAATATGTCATCTCCGATCACCGCCACCTGGTTAAGTATTATGCCCTCGAAAAGGAAGTGTTGCATAGCTATGCCGGACACAGGGTGAGGTTGGTGGCAGACAGTTTGAGTACTCTTTTGACTATGGTTGACACTGCTGAAATATTAGAGTTTCACCGCACCCGGCTCAAACATCTCCGAAAAAGCGGCATCCTGACAATGGATATTTTTGTTAGCGGGGTTTTAGATCCCCAAGTGATGACCATAACCGGTCACCTTTATAACTTAATTCTCAAAATGAGTTTCTCCAGCTCCAGGTACAGTCCTATACGTCAATTACAGATTGGGAAGGTGAAAAGCCAGCAATTTGTATCTTCTCGTCATATTTTTACCATTAGTCCGATCTACGGTATTTTAGTGTATGCTGATATGGGGGTGGGCGAGTGAAAAATAGTGATTTCCTGATGGAAAGAATTTGCCGGATATACCTTGGCATGTATAAGACAATAGACCAACTTCCCTTCAGCGGTCATCATTGGTTGGAGCATTTTTTGCTTGAGGTAGTCCAACTTACCCTTGATGATCATAAAGATGAGTGCAAGTTCAAATCAAAGAAGCCTGTAGATATTTGCAGGACTTACCTGGATTTCTTAAATAAATTATATCCAAGGTGGGTAGCTGATTACCGGTTAGAAAAGTCGAATGATGATAACCTACTATTCGATATTAAACGTGAAAACTGTAGTTATTCGAACTTCTGCTTGCAGCTACAAAAGGAGGACTTGCCTCTCTTCTGCATACAGCTCGGTAGTATACAAACGATATTGAAAATTGTACTTAATGAAAATTATTCTCATTCAGTGAAGATAGATGAGACAGGAATTTGCCACGGGAATGTATTACCATCTACTCAGCCTAAAGAGGAAATCGTTACCCGGGAAGGACATACGCTAAAACTCGCTGGCCGCAAAGCAATCCTTTTTCCGCAAGAAATGTATGCTTCCATGCTGATGTCGATCAGGGAACATGCCCCGCACGCTTTAAAACATGTGCTTTTTGACGCCGGTTATCAATCGGGATTACACACCATCCGCAAAACCAAGGCATTGTATGACGACGTTGAAGAGTGCCTGAGGTTCCTTTTCGACGCGTTAACCAATTCAGGGTTTGGCAGGGTAGAGCTGGATTACCTTGATCCAACTATCGCCAAGGCTAGAATACGGTGTCATGATTCTTTCCAGGTAGCTGTTACCAACGAGTTTGGCCAGCTTTACCGCTCACGGCAGGTGATATGTGACCTGTTGCGGGGAGTTTTTACCGCTTATCTCAGTGTTCTGTTAAATCAAGATATCATTTGTGAAGAGATAAGTTGCCAGTCGGTGGGAGGCGACTACTGTGAGTTCCTCGCCTTGCCCTCCCTGTGGGAAAAGGGTAGTGAGGAGGGAGCCCGTGGGTGACAGCATAAGCACTAATATCAATGAAGAGTTTGACCCAATACTACAAAGTATAATTAGGATTGAGTTGTTAGCCTTTTTTCAGGCCAACCCGCATACGAGGGATACGGCCAAAGGTTTAGCCCTCCGTTTAAACCGCTCCCGGCACCAGGTAGAGGTGGCTCTTCATGCCCTAAGCGCTCTTGGCATTCTTGAAATAGGAACCAAGAAATTAACTATTTATCGCCTGCGCAACAGTAAATTGATCAGCGACTACTTCCAGGAACAGAGCGAGCAAGGCTTTTCCGCACCACTATCGAGGTAGCCCGGGGTATTGGAGGTTTACAGATGATCGGATTAGTAGAAGGATGGTCTAGTCTAGCTTTAGATCACCTGCCTGTAGGACTATTAATAATTGACCGGGAGGGCTTTATTAGGGGTATTAATCAGGTTCTGACAGGATTGATCGGCCTCAAGAGGGATCAGGTTACCGGCCTGCCGCTTGAGGAAATCATCGGGGCTGGGCAAACCGGCTCAAATAAATTACTGCAAACTCTTGCTTCAGGCAGGGAGTTTCAACACTTAATGCCTGAAGATGTGGTTCCTGGAATTAGTTCCAACGATTATAGCACAAGTACACATTGCGTCCGGGACAAGAGTGAGCTTATAATGGGCGCTATGGCGTTGTTTACGCCACTGGGCAGGCAGCAGGAGCTGGAAAAAGCAGTTATCAAAGCAGAAAAACTGGCCTTGCTTGGACAACTGGCTACAGAAATGGTACATGAAATTAGGAACCCGCTTACAACCATTAATGGTTTTTTGCAGTTACTGCAGAGGGACTTAAAGGGCACCCCAGGAGAAGAGTATATTAACCTGATGCTAACCGAAATGGTGCGTGTTAACGGGCTAATTAAACAATTTTTGCAGTTATCCAGGCCGGGTTATTCCAAGCGCAAGCTATATTCCCTGAACGAATTAATGAACGATATATTCCTGCTGGTGGAAAGTGAAGCCTTACACCGCAAGCTGGATATTCGCCTGGTGACAGCACCTGATATCCCACCTATCCTTGGAGATAACGAACAGTTAAAGCAAGCTTTCCTAAATATTATTAAAAATGCTTTTGACGCACTTTCAGTTGGTGGAAAACTCTGCATGCAAACTTTATGGAACAATCATGAAAAATTTATACAGACAATAATTACGGACACCGGAGTTGGCATGGATGAACAAACTATTGCAAATATGCTCCACCCCTTTTTCACCACCAAGGAAAGCGGTACCGGGCTGGGAATGTTGATCAGCAAGAAGATTATTGATAATCATGGTGGCCAAATTAATATCCAAAGTGAACCGGGCAAGGGAACCACAGTAACGGTACTGCTGCCCGTAGTCTATTAACGGAAACTAACGGAAACACCCCGCGTATTGTATTAAAAGAAAACCACGCGGGGTGTTGGTTATTAAAAGGAATTCCATATTTTGAATGTCCCCGGCACTTATTTATTTAAACCAAAATTTTTCACCCACCCGGCGTACTACTTCAGATAGCACTGTTTCATCCCTAACCAGGGCAATCCGCACATAGCCCTCCCCCTGCCGGCCAAAGGCTAGGCCGGGGATGACAATAATACCGGCTTTTTCGAGCAGTTCAGCAGTAAAACGGATGGAGTCACTATAGCCTCGCGGCAGTGGCGCCCATACAAACATAGAAGCCCGCGGTTTAGGCATAGACCAACCCAGACTGGCCAGGCCTTCCACCAGCACGTCCCTCCTTTTCTGATAAGTGGCAGCAGTTTCGGCAACTCA
>JAQVGZ010000035.1 GCA_028696455.1 Desulfotomaculaceae bacterium
ACCTTTAGTTCCCCATCTGTAATCTTTGGCAGGTTCTTTTTCATACAAAATCACCTCTCAAAAAATGACGAATACATTAGTCAACCCTAGACTAACGCATTCGTCGTCCGTTGTCAATAATTTTTTTTAAAAGGATCAGAGAGGGAGCGGCACGGAGTGTTTTATAAATAAACAGCAGTTGTGGTTTTAATTCCCCTTTAAGAGTCAATTCATCCTGTTCCAATTGACAGGTTGTATCCCATACGTAAGGTCGTTTACTTTCAGCATCAAACTGATAGTTGACGATTTTCTTATAGTATGATCCCGACAGCATTACTGACCGCGCTAAAAAATAATTTTTGAGGGCCAGGATTCTTTCATGCTTCCGGCCCAGACCCGGCACAGGTAATCCCAGGAATGACCTTTTTCCACAAGGTGAAAAAGGTACGCCCCTTTTTTAGTTAGCTTAATCGAATCACCTTCTGAAGTTGCCAGGCCGAAAATAAGCAACGTCGCCAATAACAGGCCGAAGCGGCGTCTGATCGGTTCGTGAAAAAGCTCGGTGAAACGGGAAGACGGGATGTCCAGATCATACATTCGCCAATAGAGCCAGTACAGCATTTCCACCCGGTCGGGCAATTTCATCCCCACTGAAACCGGCAGTCTTTTTTTAACGGCGTCAACGTATTGCTCCACGTCGAAAGTGTTCAAATAAAAGTAACCGCTGTTAAGAGAAGCAGCCCCGGCGCCAATCCCGACGAACCGTTCCCTGGTCACCGAGCTGTACCTGGGCGCCCCTTCCCGCGTGTAAGTCCAGATGGAGGTTCGTTTATACCCGTATCTATGAGCCAAATCTATAATAGCGTTCAACATTTTTTTCTCGGCCGCCATGCCGGTTTTTTTCAGGCCAAGCCGCCTGACGTGAGCTTTCATCCCGGTGTAGGGGAATATAATTAGCGGGTAGGCCGAAACCTGGTGAGCGCCAAGCGCAAAGGCCGTGGTAACGTCATTGACAACGTCATCTGGTTTTTGCCCCGGCAGAGCAAAGATCAGGTCCACGTCAACAGTGTCAAACCCAGTGTTAAGAGCCATTTGCACCGCTTCTCTCGCCTTTGCCCCGTCATAGGGCCTCCCGATGATCTTCAGCATCCGGCTGTCAAATGTCTGTACCCCTATACTCAGCATGTTTACCCCGGCCTCCCGGAGGAGTCTCAGGTTCTCCGAATTAAGGTCGTTCGGGTGCGCTTCCACTCCAATATATTTACCCGTATCAAAAAGGGCTATGATTTCATCAATCAGTTGAGCTAATCTGGGTGTTACCGAGGTGGGGGTGCCGCCGCCAAAATAAACCGAGTCAATCCGGGCAGTGCTGAATATTTCCTTGTAGCGCCTGAGTTCAACCAAAAGGGCTTTGCAGTATTCCTCCGCCTTGTCTTCCCGGTACAGCATCTTATTATAAGGACAAAATGGACAAATCCGCCGGCAAAAAGGAATATGCGCGTAAAGTCCGAAGTTTTCCAGGTGCGGGTTGAAGCGTGGGATTTTATTTGCATTTAAACGAAAAGGCTTTAATTGCCCGGCCACAAGTACTCTTAAAAGCGTTGAAAGCATAATATACCTCTTGAAACTCCGCTAATTTTCTCCTTGACTATGCTCATAAAGAAGCTTGCGGTTGACAAGAGCGCCGGCAATTTTTTCGACCATGTCCGGCGGCAATACGGTTCTGCCGCTGCCGGCCAAAAGATGGAGCAGCTCGGACGGCAGACAAATGCTCGTGTCTCCGGGCGGGACGATCCTGGTTTTAATATTGAATTTGCCACCCGGGTTAGCCAGCACGACAACGGAAACCGGGCTAACCTCCAAGCCGAGCCTTTCATTTAAAAACTTTTTCACTGACTGGACATGGCTCATATTTTGCTCTGCCGTGCTTTGATTCAGGAGAGCCCACTGCCCGAGATGAAATCGAAACCATGCGCCGTTCTCATCGCAGCCGGCGTTATTCCAGTTTTTTGTCTCCAAACAATAGACCCCGGCAGGACCCACAGCGAGATGGTCAATCTGGCTGCCCTTGATCACGATGTCGTTGATGATAAACCACCCGCCCGGAAGCTGATCCAGCGCATGGGCGACAATCACTTCCCCCGTGAAGCCCTTTTGCAGCTTGTCGCTTTCGATGTTATTGGATAGTACTTCGCGTCCCAAAACAATGATAATCAAAACCGACAGCCATGACAAGGACAGCCATAATCCCAGCGCAGTGTTTCCCAGGTAATGCCAGGCAAAAATAAACATCGCTGCCCCGGCCAGCCAACCTAATACAAAAAACTTTAACGGCACTTTATTTTTATTTGCTTTTCTTTTTTGAACCTGGTCGGCCTGCTTTATTAACGAACTGGGCCAGCGCAATGTTTCAGCCATTGTCATCCACCTCCACCGCGCCAAAAGTTGCATATTCTTGCCCTCTTAAATCCTTAAAACGATAATAATAACCCCGTATAGGACCCTATTATGCTTAAGCTTTTTCACGCAGCCGGCACTTCGCTTTTTGCTGGTCTAGGCACCTTCGAGATTTACTTTTTTAATAATGCATCCGTCCTGGGACCAAATGCCAAGTAATATCCAATGGTTACAAGCAAAATGTCTAAAATGATTCTTGACCATGGAGTCATTCAGGATCGAAATGGACCTGCTTGGGGAACTTCAAAAGATATTCAAAACCAATAATATCGACCTGGTGGTCTTAAATAAAGCCCCCCTCCCAATTCAGTTCAGCGCCACCAGCGGCAAGTTGCTGTTTACAAACAATCACGAGAAGAGGACTGATTTTGAAGAATACGTGCGAAAATATTACATCGACTGTCTGCCCATTTATCGTGAATACCGCGAGGAGTTCTGGAAAAGACTTAGGGAGGGAAAAACACAAGGTGGTTAATTTCCAGAAGATAGAGAAACAAATTCAGATGCTCGACAAATACCTTGATTTATTGAAGCAACTAAGCCGTCTTAGTTTAGTTGAATTCACCGGAGATCCACGCAACCACGGGAGCGCTGAAAGGTTTTTACAGTTAGCCATCGAAACCACACTGAACATTGGCAACCATATCATATCCTCCCATAATTTTGAGGCCCCGCAAGATTACTCAGACATTTTCAAAATTCTCGGCAAACATAACATCCTGCCCAAGGACTTTGCAGGCGAACTAACAAATATGGCCCGTTTTCGAAACCGTCTGGTTCATGTCTACTGGGAAGTAGATGTAGAAAGAGGCCTCCGTCTCTTTATTTCCATCCCCTTTTTACCAGAATACACGGTATTAGAGCAGAGGATGTAATAGATGCGCCGGATTCTTTTAAGCATCACGATGCAACCGAAGATGCCTTTGCCTGCGCGAAGATAGTTTTAGAAGCCGGCACAATAATGGGGGTGTCTTCATTCAACGAGTTAATGGATAAGCTGTCCATCAAGGTTAAAGATTTTGACAATAGATAGGGGTTTTTTGCTCTGCAGAATGACTTTGCTATCTCCTGGATGGATAAGGTTGTGGGAGGACTTACATACGCTGATGGACACTGGATGTTACCCATTCCTCCTATTGTTGGATTCAAGTAGTAAAGTTCATATCCTTAAACTCCGTCTGGAAACAAGAAATAGTTGAAATCCTCAAAATCATTTTCATTTAACCAATCAGGAATTTCTTTTGAAACATATCTATAACCAACATGGTCTATTAAATTCTCTTTATTTTCATACCACCATATTCCAAGTAATAATTTGTTATTATTCGAAAGTCTCATATTTCCGTATCCTCTATATTCTATTTCAAACCATTTCCATTTAAATTCAAAGATGCGATTATTAATCTCACCAATTAATACCCCTGTTTTTCTCTTATATCCATAATTATATATACCAACAGCTCTATTACCTATCTGTTTAAAATAAATAGTGTCATAATTAGCACTATCAATCCACCTTCCAGAAATATCAATTGTAACAAAGTCATTAGTTTGAAAATTTTCATCATACCCCTTAAAAAGTTCATCAAATCGTCCCCCCAGAGCTGGAGCATCTAATCTTATATTGTGTATATGCATTAATAGCATCTCATAAGAATTATCTTTAAAATTTGCATCATCTCTAAGATCTACATATTTTTTACCCTTTAACCAGGAAGGAGCTGATTCATTCCATTCCCCTTCTCTAAGTATAGGAATAAATTTTCGATCATTTTTATCTGAAAGAACTTCCCCTGTCATAATATCTCCTTCGTAACCAACACCTCCGGCTCTACTGTCTGATTTAGCTTTATATTTTGGCGTACAAACAATTAAAATATAATCGTTTTCTCTAATTGAACGCTCCATAAATTCTGGAAGTTGATCACCTAGTGCAAGGTGCCACTGGTCTAAGGTTACCTCAACTCCATCTTTTCTTAACCTTTGAGCAAAATCTTTAACCCAGTTGTTATGTTCTTCAGTAGCCCAAGCATATGAAATAAACACTTTTGGCATTTCTAAACTCTCCGTTCGCTGTAATTTTAAAAATAATGCTCTGAAATTAACTCTATAAATTAATAAATTGATTGAAATTATTGAAAATTAACCATCCGTCACCGTAATTTAATCAACCATGTATCTTGCAGTCCCTTTAAACACCTCTCTTTGGCTAGCAGGGAGTAGATTTCTTTTGTAAATCCCCAATAAGTTTCGTTATTAAGAAGTACCTTATCGCTCCAGTCCTGTCTTGAATCTAATTCATTTTCGCCAGAAAGCTCCCAAATTCCATCACTGGCCAGGCGGAGAAAGGGACAGCTTGATTTGTAGTTGCGCCTGTAAGGACCAAATTCAACAAGAAGATATTTGAGATTTTCCTTTATATCTTCATATGAAATAAACCTTGGTTCTTTTCTACACTTTTTCTAATATTCCATAACTGCACACAAAAAGCCATAATGGTTATGAATACCTTTTTTTGCTATTGCTTATTATTATAACAGCTTTTTCTATAACAAGAACCAAATTTTATCAAATGATGGTCACTTCCACGTTTAGCCATTAACAACATGATGGGATGTGCTTTACAGCAGGCCGCATATCGCGTCAGTATTTGTTCATAAAAAATTTTATATTTAGACACTTTCAAATACTTATTGCAATTCGTTTCTACAAGATGTAATATTATACAAGTTGTAGAAACGAGGGAGATGTTGCGATGGTGAATATTACAGATGCAGAAATGGAGATTATGCGCATCGTATGGGAAAGTGGCGAAAGAGTGACCACAAAGGATATCATGGAAAAGCTGCCCAGCAAAAAAGTAACCACTATACTGACCCTTGCCAATCGGCTGATTCATAAAGGCGCGCTGAATGCGGTAAAAATCGGCCGCTCTCATGCACATGTGTATTGGGCGGGAATCAGCGAAGAAGAATATCAGAAAATGCAGACCCGGAATTTTATCCGATCGATTTACAACGGTTCCACCAAAAATCTGATCAGCGCTCTGTTTCAGGATGAAAACTTAACAAAAGAGGATATTGAAGAGCTTAGGGCTTTTATCGAAAAGCAGGTGAAACGCGATGATTAAAATGCTGTTCATGACTTCTCTTACAGGTAGCGTCATCAGCCTTTTGCTAATACTGCTTAAAACCAGGCTTTTGAAAAAATTCGGAGGCACTTGGTATTATCATATATGCCTGCTATCTTTGCTGCTGTTTGTTGTGCCGGTACAAGTCGATTTATCGGGGCTTATGCCCCAGCGTGTAATCATCGAATTTTGAATTTTGCCGCATACGCCTCCCCCGCTTTAAGCAGCGGCCTGGCCAGAAATAAAAAACAGCTGTTCAGGAGGTTTGAACTGATTATGAGAACCAATACAAAAAACAGGAAAATTTTGGTCGCTCTGCTGGCCGTAGTGATGATTGCCGGTTGCGTAACGGCGACATCATTGGTGTTCGAGGAGGAGTTAAAACCGCTGTCCGAATTCGGCGGCGCATTTACAACCCACTATAATTGGGGCAACACTCTTGAAGACAATGTGCTCAGTACACTGGATATGGTTTCCGATATAAAAGACGGTCTTAAATGGAAAGTATATTCCATACCCGGCACAACCTATATTGACGTCAACGGACGAAAAATAGATACTTATAACCGAACCGAGCCCTATTACGGTGTGGAAAAGGAATGGAAAGAGAAAAGTTTCGCTATTGAAAACATGACCACCAAAACCCTGTCTATAGAAGGAAAAGACGTTACCGTGGCATTTGCCGACAAGGCCGCTGCCTACCAGGACGATAAAGTGATCGAAAAAATGATCAGAAACCAGATTGCTTTTGAACTGAGCTATCATGACGATCACTACGATCATCAGGCATTTATCAACGAGCTGATTAGCCGCGGCGCGTATGTCATAGATGAGGTCGTCACGCCGGAAAATTTCAAACCCGTTGATTTTAGCTTTGGCGAACAAAATGGAGATTTTTTAGGTAGGAAAATACTGACCAAATTTGATAAAAAGGATAAAATTACTGATGTCTTCAATCAAAAAACGGTTATACCGAAAAACATCGACGGCAATCAAGGCGTACAGCTTGGAAATAGCTTTGTGATTGGGAGCGGCGAAAGCCTGGCCATAGACATCAAGGAGACCACCGACAAAATGCCACTAGTCAACTGGGCCATCATTAATGTGACAACAGGCGAGCTGGTGTATCGGACACCCGGCGAGCCAGGCGGTTACCGGTTTATTTATACACCGCGAGAGGCTTACGCCAACCATGCTTTTAAAGTCGTAATGAGCGGAAAGGAAAGCGACACTGCCCATATTGAAATTTTCACTTATCGGACGGGAGAAGGCGAAGCCGCGGCAGACGTGACAAACTAAAACCAATCCCGATGAAAACTGACCGTTGCGATCAGGTAGCTTAAGACGTGGTTATTATTATAAGGTGAGGTTTAGCATCTTGTTTTACCCGATGGTCACTTATAGAAGGTAATCATAACTGGTTTCCATAGTATTTCCGATCTTTACTTTGGGATGAAAATACCGAATGAAAGAAATTCCGCCGGCAATACGATTGGGATCCCCTGAAATTCTTTTAGTGCCAGTAGATGCTCGTCACCGGAAATGATGTATTGCGCCTCTCCTTCCACCGCGCACTCAAGAATCCGGTTGTCATCGGGGTCATCCCTAATAACGTCGAAAGAAGTTTTTGGGTAAACAAAAATACTGTTCTCCAATTCAAGCAATCCTGTTAACAGTTCCTGTCTTTCAATGATTGTGCCCGCCTTTTTAAACTTCGGACGAAGCAGAACGTTGAAATACTCTTCTATCAAGGCCCTACACACAATAACCGCAAACTTATTCTCAACCCACAAGTCCACAACTTTTCCGGGGGGGCCGCTGGGAACGAGCAAGCCCGATATAACAACATTAGTATCCACGACTATTTTCATGGTTACTTCCTTTTTTCTGTTTTCTTATTGACCGGACTTCCTCCAAAACATCATTTTCCGTGATGCCGTTTGCCGTGGCATTAGCTCTGGCCTTTTCCAGGGCCAGCTTCAGGGACAATCGCTTGCATTCTTTTTCGGCCTGGCGTAGCCGCTTGTACTCCTCATAGTTTAACAACACGCTTTTGGGCTCGCTGTTAACGGTGAGTACCACGGGGCTGGCGCCTTTTGCAAGGGATTCAATTAGAGATGTCAGCTTGGGACGGGCCTCGTTGATGCCGATGATGTTTTCCATAATGCATCACTCCATTTATACATTAACGTTGATATTAGTGTATGCGTTAAGCCTGATGGTGTCAAGCCTATGGTTGCTGGTATGTGCCATTTCCGAGATATCCAATGAGGGGCCTGTCCCTGCCTCGCCCACAAGAGATCCTTTCCAGGTGCTGGTTGAAGCGTGGGATTTTATTTGCATTTAAACGAAAAGGCTTTAATTGCCCGGCCACAAGTACTCTTAGAAGCGTTGAAAACATAATATACCTCTTGAAACTCCGCTAATTTTCTCCTTGACTATGCTCATAAAGAAGCTTGCGGTTGACAAGAGCGCCGGCAATTTTTTCGACCATGTCCGTCGGCAATACGGTTCTGCCGCTGCCGGCCAAAAGATGGTGCAGCTCGGACGGCAGACAAATGCTCGTATCTCCGGGCGGGACGATCCTGGTTTTAATATTGAATTTGCCATCCGGGTTAGCCAGCACGACAACGGAAACCGGGCTAACCTCCAAGCCGAGCCTTTCATTTAAAAACTTTTTCACTGACTGGACATGGCTCATATTTTGCTCTGCCGGGCTTTGATTCAGGGGAGCCCACTGCCCGAGATGAAATCGAAACCATGCGCCGTTCTCATCGCAGCCGGCGTTATTCCAATTTTTTGTCTCCAAACAATAGACCCCGGCAGGACCCACAGCGAGATGGTCAATCTGGCTGCCCTTGATCACGATGTCGTTGATGACAAACCACCCGTCCGGAAGCTGATCCAGCGCATGGGCGACAATCACTTCCCCCGTGAAGCCCTTTTGCAGCTTGTCGCTTTCGATGTTATTGGAAAATACTTTGCGTCCCAAAACAATGATAATCAAAACCGACAGCCATGACAAGGACAGCCATAATCCCAGCGCAGTGTTGCCCAAGTAATGCCAGGCAAAAATAAACATCGCTGCCCCGGCCAGCAAACCCAGTACAAAAAACTTTAACGGCACTTTATTTTTATTTGCTTTTCTTTTTTGAACCTGGTCGGCCTGCTTTATTAACGAACTGGGCCAGCGCAATGTTTCAGCCATTGTCATCCACCTCCACCGCGCCAAAAGTTGCATATTCTTGCCCTCTTAAATCCTTAAAACGATAATAATAACCCCGTATAGGACCCTATTATGCTTAAGCTTTTTCACGCAGCCGGCACTTCGCTTTTTGCTGGTCTAGGCACCTTCGAGATTTACTTTTTTAATAATGCATCCGTCCTGGGACCAAATGCCAAGTAATATCCAATGGTTACAAGCAAAATGTCTAAAATGATTCTTGACCATGGAGTCATTCAGGATCGAAATGGACCTGCTTGGGGAACTTCAAAAGATATTCAAAACCAATTGCCTGCCGCTTATTAATGCAGTACCGCAGTAACAAAAAACACATCCTAATCGATTTGCCTTAGTTTGTCGCCACTGGCAATGATCAGGTAAGTGGTAACCAAATTATTAACCGGCCTGGGCAAGCCCTTGGTGATACTGTAGCACCCAAATCCTATTCTACACACCCGGCATTCGCTCCAATTCGTATCATCCTGTGTTCATAACCTGGCGTAAAGTTTGCGTTCGAAATGGAATGCAAACGCTCCAAGAATTACAAATGAAGCTGCCTTTGTAATAAGTACAGGCAGTGGTAATTCCGCACCGGAAAGGTATTGGCATACGCTTTGTGATACAACCATGATTCCGATGATAATACAGGACTTCAGTATCGCGGCTAAAATAATTACCCCGACATTGTCTCCTTTTTTCAGTAGATTTAAACAAATGAAGCACAGCGGTGCGACTACACCCATATCTAAGACATATGTGATTTCCGTTGTATATACGCCAATCAACGGAATCGGCCTTCCGCTCAAAATTGTTGGAACAATGTCCGGCAGCCAGGCAATTATCAAGGCCATGCCGGTTATGGCAAGAAACCGCTTTAATCCGTTTGTTAACAACCAGGATGTATGGGTGATATTCATGCCTCTGGCGGTATAAAACAAACCAAACAAGGTGCATCCAAATAATCCAATATAGATTAAGTGTAGCTGATTATACTTTACTCCAAAGGCAATGCTGACCGCATAATAAAATGCAACAGCATAATAGGACAGTAGCCTAAGCTTATCAGCATTCGACCCTTCCTGCCTATTTTTTAGGTAAGACAACGTGAAAAGGGGAACGACGACAAACAAAATCACCATATCGGTTCCGATTAAAATAGGAGCCTTAAAGTAAGTATCCCCGGCGTAAATTCCGCTGCCGAAGATAGTAACTGTATCTCCATATTGATTTACAACATCAAAGCTGTTGGAGAAATCCATCGAAAATATACCGCATATAGAACAAATGCATAAAAGTACGATAGTTGAGATGCTTAAGTAATCATTCAGATTTTTCATATATCTAAAACCCTGCCTCTTTTAAGCACTTGTTAGTATTAAGCCAGAATCCCCAGCAAATCCTCGGTAAATAATTGAGTCCCGGGCGTGCAATCGTTTTCAACAATGAAGCGTAAGAAATTTAGCGTATTGCCGTCTTGCTGGAAAATTAGATAAGTGGAGTTTGGATAACCCGGCGTAACCCAATTATCTTCAGTAACAGCCATGCCGCCGGTCGGCACAATACTCTCCGGTGATTCGGCGAGGAATTCATAATTCATTTGATAAATAGCCAGCTGCATCCCATTTAAATCATCATAGGTATGGGAGTAAGTTAAGCTACTGATCCGCCAATTAATATAATTATAGTCGGGATAATCTGCTCTACTAAGTTCAAATAATTGTTTGGTTTGTGTCTTTGCTGCGGCCAACACATCTTCAGGAACATCAATGCCCTCCATAACAAACCCGATTTTATCAGGGGAATCACTTACTACCCCACCATTATCCGGTGGCTTGATCGGGTTTTCGTTACCATCAATCAAGGCGCACCCAACACCCAAAAACACAATGGCCATGGTGATAAATATAGCTGTAGCATTTTTAATCCGTTCACAGTTTTTCCCATCCTTTCTGATTATATGGCAAAGCCCAATGTTACATAATAGAATCATCAGCTGCAAATAATATCCGCCTGCCGTCAAAACCGAGTACAGCAGCATTCCAAGGGAAACGAAATGCAGCCTTTCTCCGTGACTGCTATGCTTTTAGGATAATAACCCGCCCCAAATTAATAATATGGCCGTCATACCCTCTGAAAAAAGATGCGCCGCTATTCTGAGCGGCTCCGTGCCAATTTCTTTAACCTGCCCGGTAAAAAGAAGCATACCCCACATCCCAAACATGCAGATTCCTATAAAAACACTAAAGCCATACCCGGCTTTTTTCATACCTTGACCCCTCACCTGCTACCAACAAATATTACCACAAGCGTGATCAAAAAAATTCTAATCATGCGCTTGCCTTATAGTAAGAGAAACAAATATCCTGTTCCAACCATCAGCACATTTATCATATAAAAACATTATTTTTGAAAGGAAGTTCATCTCTTTCTTAAAAATTATATTGTAGTCTATCTCTTTATCTAGTGGATAGTTTGGTATCATATCCAGCCGATTATTTTCAATTGCGTAGGCAACCCAATTCTTGCAATTACAAGGGCTATCCGGGTTTATGTAGGAGCATTTGTCCTCCATATTTTCCTTCAATCTAAGCCTTGCCCGATAGACATTGGTTTTTACTGCTCCAACTGAAATATCCATAATCTCTGCAACATCTTCGTAAGGCAAATCGAGCAAAACTTTAAGCACAAAAGCAGTCCGCTGCTTACTTGGCATGCATTTTAAAAAAAGCTGCAGACATTGCTCTCGCATACAATTTACCATAACTTCATCTTCTACAGGCTCATAGGTCTCCACGGAATCACCCCACCGACAGTTAAATCTATGTATATATACAGAAAGTGTCATAGATCTCGTTATAACGTTAGTTATATCCAATGAAAAGATTTTATTGCTTCGACTCCACGATACCGTCGTGGCTGCTTGCACGGCAACACTAATTATACTTCCTTTTGACCCTGGTCAAAAAATCATTTCCTTAACTGAACACTAAGACCTTTATCAACCCGGCGCAAAACCAATAGAAAAATTGATTTAGAGTCTAAAACCTTGGTAATGAAACTCCAATTGTTGGTCCATTAAAATAAATTTGACATAACGAGTAAATGAATAGCATTGCTAAAAAACAAGCTAATGTGATGAAAATTTTGCGTTTTACCCCGCTTTCTGATGAAATACCAATAAGCAGGCATAGCAAGGACGCAAAACCTGTGATAGCTGGGTTTATTAAGTAATATAAGCCAATCAATAATAACACCTCCTAACCCGTAAGTCAGGAGGCAAAAATAGTAAACTTGAGCAAAGCAAGCAAGCCGCACTACACCTCCTCTATCTTCCGTAGAGTACACGGTGTTCAATGCCGGCAGGTCTTCTGACTCAGGTTCACCGGTCTCCACTCCTTCCCAGGCTACCCAGTGGTCTTGTGGAAAACCTCCCCATCACAGCGGCGGGACCGTGCAGGACTTGCACCTGCTTCCCTTTTCAGTGATACGGAATCCGTATCAGCACCAGCATCTCATAATATGAAATTTTTTTTATATTAGCACTAAATGGCATATAGCGTCAATGCCAGGATACCATGATTTTTATAGACACACTCTAGAACAACTCTCGCAGGATTAACTCAGTAACCCCGGGATTCATACTTTTCTGCACTCTCTTCACTTTGGGATTGCGTCTATACTCTTTGCGTACCATTTATCGAAGCTCTGTGCCGCTGCGATAGCCATGGACTACGCGGATTATGTAAACATCCTCTGCAGCCTGCTTCAACCGGCTATCTAAGTATACCTTCGCTTGATATTTGTTCATGCCGTGAATATCAAGCTCAATTATTCCACTCATTTTCTTAATTACCATGATAGTATTCCCTCTTCTCACGGACAAGCCTTCAGGAATTGATCTACTTTGATTATACAAGAAATCACAAGGAATGTCATTTTTTCTGTCAAAAACTATCCTCATTTTGTTTCCTCTGGATGTCGACAGGTTTATTTAAGTAAAAAAAATAAATGCTTTTTTGTTATGTAGCTAGCAAATGTGCCGGTAACACAGTCGTTATGTTCGAACACGCTTTGAAAACCCTTAAGAAAGCAGGTATAAAAGAGGAACAAGCATGGATGTGGGCAAACACAAGAAAAGGCTATTGGCGTACAGCCCATAGCCCTATTTTAACAAAAGCCCTACCCAATGAGCGTTTTTAAGCGGGTTGGATATCTCAGTTTTAGTGAATGTTATTCTGCAAAGTAGCGTGTAAACTTTGGAAGCGCCGTATACCGAACGGTACGTACGGTGCTACGGGAGGTCGGCTGACCAAATAATGGTCAGCCGACCTCCCGATTTTGCTTGTGCCTATTTTTATTCAGTATCAGCTAATAGTTTTTTTCAAGCACTTCGAAATACGCCTTGGGATGAGCGCAAACCGGGCACTCATCTGGCGCTTCCGTTCCCTCATGAATGTAGCCACAGTTTCTGCATTTCCAAAATACCTTGCCATCTTTTTTAAAAACTGCACCTTGTTCCAGGTTTTTTAAAAGTTGTTTAAAGCGTTCCTCATGCTCTTTTTCTATTTTTGCCACACCCTCAAAAAGCTGGGCAAGATCTTCAAATCCCTCTTCACGAGCTTCGGCAGCCATTTTGGGGTACATCACAGTCCATTCACCGTTTTCCCCGCTTGCAGCCTCCTTCAAGTTATCAATAGTATTGCCGATGCCGTTTAACTTTTTCAGCCATATTTTAGCATGCTCTTTTTCATTTTCGGCAGTTTCCAGGAAAAGGGCGGCTATTTGTTCGTAGCCTTCTTTTTTGGCTGCTGAGGCAAAATATGTGTATTTATTGCGCGCTTGAGATTCTCCCGCAAAAGCTTCCATTAAGTTTTTTTCGGTCTTTGTTCCTTTTAGTTCCTTCATGTGCAATCTCTCCATTGATCGTTAGTATTTTTTATCCAAAAATATGGATAGGGTTAAAACTTCACTATGATGATTTTTGCAATTATTTATTTGTCAAAATTTGCAGCAACAAAGTCCCAGTTAACAACATCCCAAAACTTTTCTACATAGGCTGCCCTGGCGTTACGATAGTCGATATAATAAGCATGTTCCCATACATCGCAGGTCAGCAAAGGAGTTTTCCCCCCGGTGACCGGGGTGGCTGCATTGCTGGTACTTTCAATATTCAGGCTGCCATCTGCATTTTTAACTAACCAGGTCCAACCGGAGCCAAATGTAGCGATAGCAGCTGCTGTAAATTGATCCTTAAAGGCAGCAAATGACCCAAAATTCTGCTCAATTGCTGCTGCCAGCTTTCCGGTCGGTTCTCCGCCCCCGTTGGGGGACATACAATTCCAGTAAAAACTGTGGTTAAATACTTGGGCGGCATTGTTAAATATTCCACCAGAAGATTTTTTGATGATATCTTCTAAACTCATATCCTCGTACTCGGTTCCTGCAATCAGCTTGTTAAGATTATTGACGTAGGTTTGGTGATGCTTTCCGTAATGATATTCAATAGTCTCTTTCGATATCACAGGAGCAAGAGCATCGCTGGAATATGGTAATACCGGTAACTTGTGTTCCAATTCAATCACCTCTAAACTTTGCTAATAATCAGTGGACCTGCCCAATTTAATCCGGCCGCACCCCCTACATTCTCTATTTGCATTATTACGCTGCTTAATAATTTTTAAACATGTCACTCTTTCTTCGTCGAAAGTTTGCATAGGTTCTACTCCCCACAAGGCCGCAAGTGTAAGAAAAATCATTCCTCTAGTTTTCTTGTAAACTCTTCCAAGCCAATCCGCTCGATAAGCTTACCGAGCCGCTCATGCTTTTTGGCCTCTGCGGCAAAGACCTTGATGATCTTGTCGACTTTTTCCAGAACTTGCTCTTCATCCAGTCCTTCATAAATTGTCTGGGCAATACGCGGACTGACACCACCGTTTCCGCCAACCATCAGTTTGAATCCCTTAGGCGTACCCATTACGCCCACATCGCGAAAATGATTTTCCCCGCAGGAATTCGCGCAGCCGCTGACGCCCATTTTAAATTTGGCGGGCAGTTCCAAGCCATGGTAAAGTTCATCCAATTTTAATCCTAAGCTTACAGAATCTTGTTTTCCCCGTTTGCAAAAAGTTGTTCCCGGGCAGAACTTGATGCTACGCACGCATAGCCCAATGGCATGGCTGGGCTTCATACCCAGATCCTGCCAGAAGTTCTCAAGATCTTCTTCTTTTAAGCCCACAATCGCCAGGCGTTGAGCAGAAGTCAACTTGAGTGCCTGAGCATGGTATTTTTCTGCCACATCTGCTATTTTTCTCAACGCATCCGGAGTCACCAGCCCACCCGGCAGATGTGGAACCACGGCAAATGTTTCTTTGTCCCGCTGCAGCACCGCACCCTGATCTAATAAATCAGTTGTCGCTATTTTGACTACCCCCTAAGTAGATGTAGGACAAGATGAATATTTAAATAATAATATATTTATGTTGCAAATTTAGCAATACAAAATTAAAAAGGTAGGCGAAAAAGCGGCTTGAACCCCTAATATAAGGATAAAGAAGCAGTAAAAGAAGGGTAAGAAAAGTCTATGCTATAGAAAGGAAAATATGAAAACTTGTTCACCGTAAGTAATCTTACTGAACCCCCAGCCGTTCCACCTCCAAATACCGGCTTCCCGCACCCCGGGGTCTTCATAAGGGCATGCTCCTATAATCGGTTGTAACCAGAAAATCTATCGTATCAGGACTGATAATATGACCGGCGGCAATTATTGATGCGCTAAACCCCTTTTTGTTACCTTTGAATATTTCTGCAGTGGCCTCTGAATCATCTTTTTTTACTGCAAGCTTCCAATGGTTGTTGTCGTTATCGGACACTATTTGCGCCGTTTCATTTTTGCCGTCTCCGTCAATATCAGCGTCTATAGAATCCAGTAAACTCGAATGTGTTTCTAGTTGACCAGTCAATTCGCTGATTTTTGTAAAGCAGGCCAACTCATACGACGTACCGGCAGCGCTCTTTTCCAGGATTAAAACCTGCCCACTTCCGGGTTCCCAGAAACAAGCTTCGAAATTTTCACCGCCTTCTTCCACTACCACTACATCATAGCTCTCACTTTTAGGGTATAAAACGACTATCTCCCTTTGCACCTGCCCCTGGCCTTCGGCCCACGTCTTGCCCATCATCAGGACAATGCGACCATCTGGAGTAAAGGTTGCGCTGAGGCAAGCCCAGTCATAAAAGCTATACTCAACGGACTTTTGCAGGTTACCAGAACCGTCATAGATTGCAATTCCTTCGGAAGAGGCTTTTAAAAGCCTGCCGGCAGCGATATCCACAGCAGTGACATAATTAATGTTGCCCAAGTTTTCGCCAAGGTCAGTAATATTCCCTTCAGTCAAATCGACAATATGCTGGTAATAACCGTCGTCCCAGCCGCTGACCACATGCAGCGAGCGCCCCGGCACAATCCACTCCGCACTGCGGAATTTACCTGTCTTCTGCGGCAGGATTGCTTCAATGCTGCCGTCCGCCACCGATATTTTGGCCATACCCTGTAAGTGCCCCGCGCCATCCCCCAGCTCCTGGCCCAGGTCGCTAAAGAAAAACAGGTGTTGGCTGTCCGGATACCAGACCGGATACAAGTCCTGGGCGGCTTCCGTCAGCCTTTTTTTGTTATTGCCGTATGAGTCGCAGACCCAAAGGCCGTTATTTCGCTGGGCAAAGGCTATCCTTTGCCCATCCGGACTATAAGTTCCGTAATAGGTGTCTTCCGCTATTATGTTTTTCCTGCCGTCGATCATGGACAGCCGGTAAAGCGCTCCGTCCTTCACGTAAAGCACGTTTTCACCAGCGGAGTCCCATCCGATGGCGCGAATAAATTCCCCCTCGTCCAGTATGTTGACTGCCCCCACAGCAAGGTCCAGCAATAAAAGCTTGCTGTTATTACCCTTGTTTTCTTCATCCTGGTAGGTGAGACCACTGAAAATTGCCCTTCCTCCACCCGGCCTAAATAAAAGGTCCTGGCCGTACCCGTATAATGACAGCTCTCCAAAGCCGATGCTTTCCCGATCAGTATCACCTGCCGCGTCCCGGTAGACGTTTAAGATGTCTGTGCTTTGTTCGCCCCGCTCATTTGTTGCCACCGCCCAAAAATGAGACATCGTGCTTGCCTGAGGCAGGCGGTAGGTTATGCTGAAATGACCATTGCTACCGTAAGAAGTGGCTATTTTTACCGGCGCCTGCCCGGTTCCGGTTGGTGTCAGGTAAAAATCTACCTTTTGCGTATTGTCAGCTTCCACCCAGGCGGTAAAGGCCCGTGGTATGGTATACCAACCCGCTTCGAATTTGGTATGCGTGATACCAAAACTTTTGATCACCGGCTGATCCATAGTTATCTTCACCGTCCTGGCGCCCGCGTCCCACTGCACCACCGCTCCCAGCGTTTCAGCAATGAAGCGTACCGGTGTATAAATTCTATCTTCAATAAGGACGGCGCCGGAGTCGAGCTTAACAGGCGCACCGTTAACGGTAGCCGTTGAACTGCCGGGGGCCATAACGATCTCTTTTCCGTTCCCGCTAAACGTTGCAACACCGGAGCTCCAGTTCACTTCCGCACCCAGAGCCTGCGCCACAAAGCGGGCTGGCGCCTGTGTGCGCCCATTTTCGTCTATAAAGGGACAGGCATCGGGAAAGACTACCTCACGGTCATTAACCTGTACTTTTAGCGATAAATCCTGTGCTTCACCTACTATGGCTTTGCAGGGTGAAAGAACTATTGAAAGGATTAGCAGAAGAACAGTTAAAATAATAACAGATCGATGCGATAAAATTAACATGCTTCCTATGCGCAAAATAATCACTCCCTCTGACCGTTTTTTATTATATAGAAAAGTTGCGCTATAAATAGGCTACTTTATGAATTCTATGGAAGTACTATAAATAAGACGTTTCTCAACTTGTAAAAGGTTCACTTAATATTCCCCGTAAGTAATCTTACTGAACCCCCAGCCGTTCCATCTCCAAATACTTATGTTAAAAACGGCAGGTTGTTATGAGTTTTGAAAACTAAGAATAATTATCTTGTTTGTCCTGAATGATTCTTTAACATCAATTATTCTCTGGTTAGCAGAACCCCGAAAAGGTAAAAGAAGGCTTTTACGAGCCTGATCAAACTTTCCGTCTACAAGGATGTCGGTACTTTTAATCAGGTTTGCCCAACCGGCACGTTCATTCATGCCGTCCAGGATGCACTCATATGTGTAGCCCGTGTACGTCATCACATTATAGCCAAAGGTTTTAGCTTTTTTTGCCAATTCTGCAAATGCCGCAGCCTGTTCAAAAGGCTCGCCCCCGCTTAGCGTAATTCCATCCAAAAGCCGGTTGTCCCTCATCTGCTGCAGGATGGAGTTGATATCCACCAGATGGCCTCCTGTAAATGAATGTGTCTCCGGGTTGTGACAGCCCGGGCAGTTATGCCGGCATCCCTGGGCAAATACAACAAACCGGATGCCGGGCCCGTCAACAATTGATTCCGGAATGAGCCCGGCAACTCGAATAAGAGTATTCATGTCTCACCTCTGCAAGCCGAAAATAGAGATCAGGTTTTTAACCAATCAATTTAAACAAAATGTTTCACCCGGTCATGCTCCTCAGCCTTCTTGGCATCATTGAAGAGTTCTAACGTGCCTACCAGGTAACCAGTGATTCTGCGGATTCGCTCAAATTTGACCGTTCCTTCCCCCCTGCCGCATGACGGGCAAATGTCTCCAATAATACCCGTATAACCACAGACAGGGTCCCGGTCCACAGGATGATTTATCGAACCATAGCCAATTCCTGCTTCTTTCATCGCTCTGACGATCTTTTCAAACGCCCCAAGGTTCTGTGACGGATCTCCATCAAGCTCGATAAACGTGATGTGCCCGGCATTGGTAAGCGCATGGTATGGAGCTTCCAGCCGGATTTTAGCCAAAGCGCCGATTTGATAGTACACAGGAATGTGGAAGCTGTTGGTATAATATTCTCTGTCGGTCACACCGGTGATTTCCCCGAAGCGTTCCCTGTCCATAGCAATAAAGCGGCCGGCCAATCCCTCCGCCGGAGTTGCCAGCAATGTGAAATTCATTCTGTACTGCTTGCTTGCCTGATCCATTTTATCCCGCATATGGCGGACAATCTGCAGCCCTAAATCCTGTGCTTCCCTGGATTCCCCATGATGTTTTCCTGTCAAAGCAATCAGGCACTCGGCAAGCCCGATGAAACCCACAGACAGTGTGCCATGTTTGAGAACCTCTCTAATTTCATCCTCCGTCCCAAGGTTGCCGGAGTCCAACCAGATTCCCTGGCCCATGAGGAAGGGAAAATTTTTCACTTTCTTGCGCGCCTGGATCTCAAATCTCTCCAGAAGTTGCTCGATAACCAGCTCAATCTTTTGATCCAGCTCATTAAAAAAGTGTTCCATACTTTTATTGCTTAATAAAGCTATCCTGGGGAGATTGATTGTTGTGAAACTCAAGTTGCCCCTGCCAGGTACGATTTCCCGGGTTTGGTCGTAGATATTGCCGATCACCCTGGTGCGGCAGCCCATATAGGCCATTTCCGTTTCCGGCCGGCCCGGTTTGTAGTATTGAAGATTAAACGGCGCATCTATAAATGAAAAGTTCGGGAACAAGCGTTTAGCGCTAACCCGGTATGCTAATTTAAACAGGTCATAGTTAGGGTCCCCGGTATGGTAATTGACGCCTTCTTTTACCTTAAAGATCTGGACCGGAAAAATGGCGGTCTCACCATTTCCCAGGCCGGCTTCCGTTGCCAGCAGCAAGTTTTTAATTACCAGTCTTCCCTCCGGCGAAATATCGGTCCCGTAATTGACCGAGCTAAAGGGGATCTGGGCGCCGGCCCTGCTGTGCATGGTGTTCAAGTTGTGCACAAATGCCTCCATCGCCTGGTATAACGCCCTATCGGTCTCGGCCTCTGATTTGGCAGCGGCAAACTCCTGCGCTTTTAGGACTATATTGATATATTGTTCAGGATCTTGCCGTGCGTAGTCCTGCAGGTACTCTCCAAGCAGTATCGATTCTTGTTTTTGATAAGCGCTTAAACCGCCTAGCCTGGGCACGAGCCCGTATTTTTGTCTGATCTCCTCACTGGTTTTTGTCGCCAGGCCCTCTGCACCGGCGACACCAGCCAAAAGTTCCAACGCTTTCCCCAGGTTTTGCCGGTAAAGCCTGGCAAAGGTCTTGGCCACACCGGGAGCCATCCCGTAATCAAAATTTGGAATGCTTTGCCCGCCATGCTGGTCATTTTGATTTGCTTGGATGGCGATGCAGGCCAGCGCGGCATAGCTGTGGATATCGTTTGGCTCCCTGAGGTAACCATGTCCGGTACAAAAACCGCCCGTGAAAAGCTGTTCAAGGTCAATCTGACAGCAGGTAGTGGTCAGGGTGAGAAAATCCAGGTCATGAATATGAATATCGCCCTCATGGTGAGCCCGGGAATGCTCGGGCTTTAAAATAAATATCTCGTGAAAATTTTTGGCGCCTTCCGAACCGTACTTCAGCATGGTGCCCATAGCGGTATCCCCGTTGATATTGGCGTTTTCACGCTTCAGGTTATTATCTTTGGCCTCTTTGAAAGTTAATTCCTCGTAGACCTTCATCAGACGGGTATTCATTTCCCGGACCCGTGTTCTCTCTGCCCGGTAAAGAATGTATTTTTTGGCGGTCTTGGCATGACCGGTTTCGATTAGAACTTTTTCCACAACATCCTGAATTTCCTCAACTGCGGGGACCTTCCGGGACGGGGATGCCTCCAGGCAACTTACGACTTTTTCAGCCAGAGCCAGTGCCGTGTCATAGTCGTTGCCTCCGGCTGCTATGGCTGCTTTAAATATTGCATTAGCTATTTTCTCAATATTAAATGGCACTTCCCGTCCATCGCGCTTTTTTATTTTCATAATCATTTTTTAACACCGGCTTCCCATTAATCATAACGAAACCTCCTAACCCGTAAGTCAGGAGGCAAAAATAGTAAACTTGAGCAAGGCAAGCAAGCCGCACTACACCTCCTCTATCTTCCGTAGAGTACACGGTGTTCAATGCCGGCAGGTCTTCTGACTCAGGTTCACCGGTCTCCACTCCTTCCCAGGCTACCCAGTGGTCTTGTGGAAAACCTCCCCATTACAGCGGCGGGACCGTGCAGGACTTGCACCTGCTTCCCTTTTCAGTGATACGGAATCCGTATCAGCACCAGCATATCACAATATGAAATTTTTTTTATATTAGCACTAAATGGCATATAGCGTCAATGCCAGGATACCATGATTTTTATAGACACACTCTAGAACAACTCTCGCAGGATTAACTCAGTAACCCCGGGATTCATGCTTTTCTGCACTCTCTTCACTTTGGGATTGCGTTTATATTCTTTGCGGACCGCACTATATGCGCTTTTTCCAACGATCTTCTCAATTTAAACGGTGGTTACATAATATTAGGCATCGAAGACAACCATGGTTTGCCTGTTTTACCGCCGCGCGGCTTGGAAGGGTTTAATTTAGAGTCCATTCAGAAAGAAATCAGAGGCACTTGCAAGCGAATCAAGCCGGAATATCAACCATTACTCTTCCCTGTCCATTATCAGGGGAAACCTATTTTAATTATTATGGCTCCCGGCAGTGAAAACCGCCCGCACCAGGCGCCCGAAGATGTAAACCAAAAAGGCAGTACATATGAATACTATGTCCGACAGGGGCCTGAAACAGTTGAAGCTAAATGGGAGCTGTTAACACAGCTCTTTGAATTAGCAGCAAAAACCCCCTTCGACGACCGGCGAAATTTGGAGGCCAAGGTTGAGGATTTGTCTCCGATCCTGGTTAGGCGATATCTGCATGACATTAGAAGTGACTTGGTGGCAGACGGGGCAAGATTCGACGACCGGGAACTATACCAGAGACTGCGCTTGGTGGCTCCCATAAACGCCCATGAAGTTCCCAGAAATATTGGTTTATTATTCTTTAACGAAGACCCCGATCGGTTTTTTTCCGGGGCACGTATTGAAGTGGTT
>JAQVGZ010000036.1 GCA_028696455.1 Desulfotomaculaceae bacterium
GTGTAGGAGATGCCGGGATCGGGCGCCACCGCTTCCTCCAGCAGTTCGCAGACCAGGTCGATATAAGGCACTGGAGTCTCAGCGTTTTCCACCCCCAGGTCGATCTCACCCAAATCAGGCCTGCGGCTGAACAATACATTTTTGGCGAAAGGACCGGTTACAGGCGGGTCGGCAGTAAGGTCGGTAACGCTCCGGTTATCCAAGAACTGCAGTATTTCCACCAGGTAGGCGGCGGGGCTCAGCACTGACCGGCCATGCTCACAGGCGCACAGATCAGTGAGCTGGAACAGTGTTTTGAGGTTGGGGAAATCTTTACCTACCGCCTCAAGCTTTTTGGAAAGCGCTTCCTGACGTAGCGCCGGCATATCGGCGGCACGCGCCATGTCTTGCAATTTACCGGCGATCAACATGGCAGCCGTGCTGGTCTGTTCCGCCTTCCTGAAGATCTCCCGGGCCTCTTTGGGTTTTATCCCAGCCTTGGGGGCAATTTCTTTAAGAAACCGGGTTTTGCCCGCGGCAGCGATGCTGTGCGCTGAACCGATATGCTGGCTTAAAAGAGCATTGGTCTTGCTGTAATGTGGAACCAATTTGAAAATGCGCTGCACGGATTTCAACTCTTCCAGCATGGCCGGGTCCGTATCCGCCGTGAGCTTTTTTTCTTTAAGGAAGAGATCTATATTGCTGTGCCGCAGGTCAAAGTCTTCATGTTTAATAAGAAAATCTTTAATCGCAGGCTGGTTCCTTAGAACAGTTTTCCGCTCCCTGGACAGTTGGGCCGCAAACGCGGCCGACGGGAATTCCTTTTCCATTTTTCTGACCAGGGCGGAGGCATGCAGCTCAATCAGCTTCTTATCAAGGGTCCTGCCGGCAATATTCATTTTATCCGCGGACTTTGCCAGCACTTCCCGCCACCCGGCCTTGTTCAACGCCGCCAGTTTCCTCACATCAGACGGCTTTTTGATATTCTGCGCTTCCTTCACCTGAGCTATGATGGTTTCATTGAAGCCCAGCAGCTCGCCAAGGGCAATAGACGCTTCTGTCTCTTGTGCCGACTCGATGTCTTTAAAAAAGGAGGCGCCTGTGATTACTTTAAGGAAACCGCCCGGATCTTGTTTATACTCCTGGAAGAGCTTTTCTATCTCATTGACCTTGCCTGCCGCTACAAAACGGCCGATAAGGCTGAGCACCTGGCGCGGGTGTTCGTTTTGATAATAACTGTCCGCCTCTTTTTTATACTGTTGGAGCTGGGCATAGTATCCTTTGCATCCCGCCTTTACTTCGGCGGAAACGATCATTTCTTTCACAGCGGCGTCCACGTCACGCTGCATGGTTCTCAAATCAGTCAGGACAGCCTCGTACAACAGGGGCTGGATCTCCGTATTGATGTCAACAGCCAACCTCACGCGCAATGACGCGGCAAAATCCTTTTTAAAAAGAGTGTTTTTTCGCAAAAGGGCATAGAAGAAAGGGGCGTCAATATTTGAAACAGCCTGCAGGCGGTGTGCTACCACCAGGTGTTCCAGCTTCACCGGCGGTATTCCGGCTTCCCTGGAGAGAAAAGAAATGTCCCGGTGCTGTTCATTTTCCTGCAGGTCGGTGATGGCTATTTTTTTGATGAGGAATTCGACCTCTTGCAGAATATGGTCGTACTCCACCACCCCGGGCTTTATATCCGCCTTGATGGTGATATCGATCTCTTCACTGGACGAAGCGCCAAACCTCACCTCGTCCATGTCCGCCGCGTAAAGCAATGTCTTCTTTTCCCGCGTATACACCTTGACGGCAATATCAGGCTTCTTATTGCCTCTTTCACTGAACTGGCCGGGCATCCAGGCAATTTTGTATTTTCCGTTTTTATCTGTAATACATTCGCCCAGGAGCTCTTCGGAGCGCATATCGCGGTCATAGGCGCGCACCAGCAAATTGGCGGCGGGACGGCCGCGTTTATCGTTTACACGACCGAATATCAAATGTGCCTTATGATTTTCAATTTGCCCTGACATTGTGTTCTCTCCTTGCCTCTCTTAATTTTAAAAAATTCCCATCGACCAGGTCGTGGGCGCCCCAAAGCGTCCCAGCCACCATGACGCTTCTCCTATCGGATTTCTTGGCGGCGCCTCGGCGCCGCTTTCAACGGCCTTTATAGCCATTTCCCTGGCGACTGGCTCAACTACGGGATCCAGGTAGGATGACAATTCCATCAGCACCGGGACAGCAATGCTCATAGGACCAAGCATGCTGAGCACTGCCGCATTTTGGGCGTCACGCCTCTCAGCTCTTGTGCTCGCGGTATTTGCCCGGTACATGAAATAAGCAAATACGCCGGCTTGAGCAGCAATAGCAACCCCTGTACCAGAGGACCCAGACCTGGTGGTGGCTGCCGGGGGCCTGGCGGCCGCCGGCGCGGGCCTGGCGGCCGTCGGCGCAGGTCTGGCGGCTACCGGCGCGGGTTCCGAAGCGGTCGCGGGACTCCGGGTAGCCGGCGCTGGTTCCGAAGCTGCCGCGGGACTCCGGGTAGCCGGCGCTGCCCTTGTGGTCTGGGCTGACGGGGTTATTCTTACCGCCGCCAGGCCTTCTCCTTCAATGGCGCTTAGATAAGCCGCCTGCTGGTTTACAGATACGTTCCGGAATTCAATAGAAACAGTCCGGACGTTTCTAGCGCCGGATTGAGGCTGGATACGAATGTAGGTGGTAGTACTGCCGCCTGCCCCGCGCAAAAGAATCTCTTCAACTTCTGTTTCAGGCGCCAGTTGAAAAACAGCATATGGGCGCGCTTGCACTGTAGCAACACTTAGCGCTTCTGTTTCTGTAGCAAAGGCATAGACGCCCGGCCCATATCTGCCGCCGCCGGCGTAAAAACCTTCCTGTTGAATGTTGGCCATCTGGTTGCCTACAATGCTGAAACCAGGGCCTTCCGGTGAGGTCCCCCACCAGTCAACTACATGATAAAAAGTGCGGTTGCCTGCTTGAGTTGTTGTTCTGGATATTACTTCGTATCCACAACACCCGTTTGGATCTATATACTTAATAGGGTTGTTGTTAGCATAGGCAAAAAGGTTGGCGCCGCCCGCCAGCCCGGCCGGATCAGATGAAGCCCACCGTCCCAGCCAGCAAGCGTAATACCTTGCTCCGTGATAACACAAACCGCTTTCCTCATCCCGCTCCATGCCCGTGTAGCGGTAGCGCTTGGCGGCGGCCCTGACGGCGGCGTTATTGGCCTGGTAGGCGGTAGCGCCGAAGGGGTGGTATTCTTCGTAAGAAATCACTCTGGCCTCGCTTGTCCCGTCCAGTTCCAGGCAGGCCGAGCCCAAATGGTTATGCAGCTGGTAGCGGACCAAATGCTTTTCCGTTCCGTCATCCACATCATTACGGGTTTCTATGATGACGAACCGGCGCTGCCGATCCGTCAGGCTCAAACATACCCTTTCCAGGCCCGCGTCCACGCCGCTGTGTTTTTTATAGATTTCGTAACCGGGCAGGTAAATCCGTTCATCTTTTTTGACCGGGGCCATGCCGGCCCCGGCCTGGTTCTCAGTTATTTTACGGAGGCGCTGACCCTGCCCGTCGTACTGGTAGTAGGTGGTCTCGGGCGTCCCGCCGTCGGTGCGCCTCTGACGGACGGTCTTCACTATTTCCTCTTTGAAGTTCCACCCTATTTCCTCCAGGTGCGGCATGGCGGTCATAAATCCGTGCCGGGGATGGTGGGAATAAGAGTAAAAATTTGGTCCGATCCTGGCGCCGGCCAGCCGGTTGCTTGCCGCCTGGTAATCGTAATCTCTGGTCCAGCCGCCGCCGGGCGCCTGGTGCCGCATCTGCAGGATATTACCAGCCGCGTCGTACCGGCAGCTCTGGACATAATTCCTCATTGCCACGGGGTCGTCCGGGTTTAACCTGTGCAAAAAGGGCGCGTCGTTCCAGTTGTCTTTGCTGTTGAAGGAAATCGCGGCGCTGCTTTCCCTGCCTGTGGCCTCGACCAGGCGATAGAGGGCGTCATAGGTGTATGCTGAAACACCCGTAACCTTCCGGTTGTCGAAAAATACGGCCGGAATACTTTTATCTTCGATGTGCGTAACGTTGCCTGCCGGATCATAGGTATAACGCCAGTCCTGCAAAGGTCCGTCATCGGCCCTTCTGGACTCCAGCCGTTTGAGCCGGAAGGTTTCCTTATCGTAATAAAAATGGGTGGTTACATCATTGCCATAGATGATTTTGCTGCGTTGCCCTTTTTCATTATAGTCAATGTCTTTGATATAGGTGGTGGCAAGGTTGGTACCGGCGTGCTCGACAACAACACCGTTGAGCAGGCCCGCCTCGTTATACGAAAGCATGGTGACGCTGCCGTCGGGCGTGGTTTGCCGGGTAGTTCTGCCCAGGGCGTCGGTTTCAGTCACAAAGGTAAAACTGCCCGGCTCCAGGTCTGCTTTCAGGTTGGCGTCCGTCCAGTTGGCCACGGTCCGGTAACCCTTAAAAAGTTTACGGGTGGTCGATTTCGGCAGTCCCTTGAAGTCATAAGCGGGAGTTTCAACCATCCCGCCGGTATCATAACGGCGATAGACTTTGCCCCTGAGGTTTTTCAGCTCCGGTTCCGGCTCCGCCTCCCCGTAAAATATCCTTTCGAACACGTGGTCAAGCAAGCCGCCGCCGTCGTCGCCACCCAGCACTTTGCTTAGCGCCGGGCGGCGCAGGAGATCATAGAAATACTGGAACTCATGGCCGCGCTCATCCCAGGTGCGCAGGGGTTTTCCCAGTATATCGCCCAGCAGCCACCGCTGCCCCGCGTCCATGCTGTTCTGATAGGCCCTGTTGCCCAACATGTCGTATTTATACTGCATCACCAGGTTGCCGCGGGCGTCGGTTACGCCGCGCAGGTTGCCTTCCGCGTCCAGGGCTGCTTTGGTATGGTAAAACTCGTCTGCGCCAGTAATTAAATCTTTATTATGTTCAACCAACAGTACCGGCCTGCCTAAAGGGTCAAAATGCTGGACGGCGGGGGTGCCGGCGTGCCTGGCCGCTTGCCCGGCGGCCAGTTTTTCCCTGCCGGGGTCTTTCCACGCTGCTGTCAGCCCGGCGTCGATCAGTCTGTTGATCCGGTTATGATACCAGGCAGATTCCAGGACAGTGTCGTTAGGGTCGTAAAAGCTTTGCTTCCAGGCGTCAAATCCAGTTTTACTGAAGGTCCCGTCGGGCATTTCAGTCTCTATTAAGCGGTTCAGGGGATCGTAATAAAGGACAGGCGTGACCCCGTTTTCCACCAGTTCCGGCAAGTCCTCGTACTGGTGCGTCACTGAAAAATAGGGCTCGTACTTTTTCACAGCGCTGCCCTTGTTATTCAGCACCGTCCTGCCGCTGCCGATCCAGCGGAGCTGTTTTGGCTCAAGCTCCGAAGTGTCCACTTCGGTCACCGCGCAGGTAAAATCGGGACCGATGGTGACCGTTTTCGCAGGGCCGGGCTCGGCCTGGACTTTTTTCAGCACCACCTGTCCCAGGCCGCCGGAGTACTCAAAACTGATCTGCACCGGCGCGTCGCTGTTCTTTTGAAAATGCTCCTCCCGCAGGATGGAGGCGGCCACAGCCGGCTTCCCCGCTTTTTGATAACTGTCAAAATAGTAGACAAAGCGTGCCGTGGCGTGCTGCAGCAGGTTTTTGCCGGCGCTTATCAGTTCGCCGGATGACTGCGCATCGAGAAAGTCATCCAGCCAGGCCTGCTCCCCGGCGTCGGTAAACTCAGTCAGCCCAGCCAGGTCGTCGGCCTCACCGCCCTTGCCGGACACGGCCAGGGCCTTTACCAGGCCCAGCTCATCGCAAAGCGCTTCCGAAACGTTGTTGTTGGCGTCCTTCACCCGCTGCGGCGAGAGAGTGCGGTAATTAAAAAGGTCCACACATGACACATTACCGAGAGCGTCTTCTGTTTCCTTAATAAATAAATAATAGCTTTCGTCATATCTCACCCTTGTTTTTGTGTTGAAGGGATCAGTATAGGCGACCGGCGTATAAAAGCGGCTTAAGGCGTCCGCCGCCGTCTCTCCCGCGTCCGCATCAATATACTGTATGGCGCCAGAGCGCACCCACCAGCCGGCATCGCCCTCGCTATGAACGAAACCCCCTTCCAGCAGCAGGGCCGGGTTTGCCCTGGCCCCGAAAATATCAGCCAGGAGGTCAGGTGTATAAGCCAGTTGGTAGTTTTCAAAAGCAAGTCCTTTGTCACCTAACTCGTGCAGGGGCAGGGGACCGGTCAAATCAGGATTATAAAAAGTGGTGCGGGTGTGTTCAATCAACCTTTTTTGGACAGACCCGGGAGGAGGCCCGGCATCCGTTTCGTGGTAATCCACTTCAGCAGCGCCGGCCAGGATATTGTCAAAATCAGAAAGTGAGTAATACGGCCCGGTTTTGGCCACGCCCCTGAGCTCATAAGTCATTGACTCTGAAAGGAGCCGCAGCCGGTACCGGTCGTGATCAGCCACATCGTTGGTGTAGAGGTTCTGCGTATAGGTTATGGTTGCTGCGCCCTGCGCCTGCCGGGTTTCGACAGGCAGGGCGGGATCCGCCGACAGGCGGGGATATGCCACCGCCGCTTTCTCCAGGGTGTTGCCGTACTCGTCGATTTTGATGTTCAGGCTGTGGGCAATGCGCGGGTCCCCGGTGTCGCGCTCATAACTGTATGCGACGGCTTCGCTTTCCCTCACGACAAAGACGGCGTGCTTATTCTGCCCCCTGGGCTGCAGCAGTTCAATAACGTAGTTATGGCCGGACACGGCATAAGGAGTTAACTCTTTTTGAAGCTGGCCGGGGGTGGCGCCGGACAAGGGGGCGTCCTTGGCAAAGACCTCTGAGCGCAGTTTCATCCCCTTGCAAGCCCGCAGAGCCTCCCGCCATTCTCCCGCGCTCAGGTGGTCAATGAGGCCATCGTTTAGCCCGGGAGCTGTGACCAGGCGCGCGTCAGGCAGCGGCAGTTCGTGGTTTGCCACGGGGAAACCCTGCCTGGCCATCTCCTCGTACCAGTACTCACGGGCAAACTGGCCGAGTATTTTGTCCCTGCCCAAAAACGCGCCTGTATGAAACCAGCTTTTGCTGAGCACCGGCGCCTGGTGCAGTTCCCGGTCGACGATGTTGTTGGAATCTCCTTTTACCCAGTGTTCGAAGTGTTCGGTGTCGGTCTGCTCCACCAGGCCAAAACCTCTGAATTCCCTTTCGGCATGGTCATAATAGCCGTGGTGGTATTGATAAGAGCTGACGAAGCGGCAGCCGGAGACAATATCCCTCGTTTCAGTTTTCGTAAGGCAGTGCACCGGAAAATGCAATTTGGTGATCCAGGGTTTTCCCGCCAGTTTATCCTTGATGTAGAACCTGGTGGAAGGAGTATATTCCAGCGAAACCTCCTTGCCCAGGTTGTTTTTATAAGCGGCCATGAGGTACGGCTTCCTGCCGTTCATCAGGTCGATGTACTTTAAAGGCGCAGCGGCGTCTTTGGCCAGTGGGCTTGACCAGACAATGCAAGCCGTGCCCTGGCCCAGCAGGTCGGCCACAGTGATATCGGCCTGGCTGTGAATGGCCGGGAACGGGTCTATTTCAAAAAGCGCAGGGCTAAAGGCGTTGCCGCTCAGGTTCAGCCAGCAGCTGAACCTGTTTTTGCCCAGGTAAATGATGTCGGTTGTGCCGGAGCCGTCTATGTCCGCCAGGCGCAGGAAGGCCGGGTTGAACTTGTCGGGATGGTCAAAAACAGGGGCGCTGTCCATGCTTACTTTGGCCCCGAAACGGCCATAGCCCAGGTTCGGCCAGTAGCTTACCTCGCCGTTGCGGATCCTGACCAGGTCCGTCAGGCCGTCGCCGGACATATCCGCCAGGAATATTGTCTGTCCGGGATCGGTAAATACAAGTTGCGGCCCTGCCTCCTCATCAAAAGGATGCAAAGTTTTCCGCGCGCCGGTAAAGCCTTCCCTGCCTTCGGACCCGTACCAGGTAAACACGTTGTCTTCCGTGATCAGGACATCCGCCCTGCCGTCGCCGTTAAGGTCCAGCAGGCGGGTATTGGGGTCCCGGATGTCGATATTGGGCAAGTGGCCGAAAGGCCGGAAAGGCTGCCATACCTCGGCTTCATCCAGCTCAAAGAAACCTCTGGGGTGGGCGGCATAGGAAACCAGCTGCTTTCCCCCGTCAGCGTCCAGGTCCATCAAGTGCAGTTGCCCACCCAAGCCCGAGAAAGACGGTTTGGGAGAGACCGGCCTGGCCCCGGCAAAGTTGCCGCCACCCAGGCTGCGCTTATAATACCAGCCCTGCGCCTGCTCGGTAAGTATGCCCGGCAGGCCTTCACCAAAGAGGTCAACGAGCTGGTATTGCGGTCCATCCAGGCCGGCCGGCGCGTGCAGCAGGTTCTCTATGGTGATGTTTTTGATCCCGCTGTCCCATTCGGCCTCTTGATAGGTAAATTCCAGTGGGGGGAGACTCTTGCAGGTGTAGCTGCCGTCTGCTTTTTTGATATATCCGGATGAGGTAACGGCTGCCAGGAAGGCAAGGCCGGCTTGGTTATCGTTAGCGTATTGCAGTTCCAGCGCTTTTACCAGGGCCGAACCGCCCGGCAGCTCATCAAAATGGTGGAAGAGTAACACCCGCCGGCACAACCGGGTGGTCCGGATTTCAAAGCCGGCCTTGTAGTCGGAAAAGGCATCCTTCCTGTAATCCCAGTCTTTTGATTTGATATGGGGGGCGCCGGTTTCATACTCGCCATAATCAAACACTGTCTGGAACATAAAGTCCGGTTCGGCGGGGAAGGGGTCTTTGAACCGCCGATAAGGCGTCCTATTGCCATATAAGACCTTTTCCAGGTAAAGGTTGGTATATGTAATTGCTGCGCCTGCAAGCCTGTTCCGGTTATGCGGCAGGGTATCATCCAGGCCCTGGCTGTTTTCATTTTTATAAACGTACCGGGAGCAGTTCCCCCGGTCGTCAAAGGTGAATTCGGGCAGCCAGGCAAATATCCGGCCGGCCTCTGAGGGGTCGGAAATTCTTGACGCGGCGCTCCAGCCGAAAAGAGTTGTGATGTTCTCTTTTGTAATTACCCGCCACTTAATTTCCGGTGATGTTTTGCTCGACCAGCGCTCAATCCTGGCAAACAAGCCCTCAATCCTCGGCCTGTAAAACCGGATGGTAAATCCGCCGTCTGCCGAATCGTTCTCTTTTATTATGTAGTTACCCTCCGCGCTCACTTTAAAACTGCCGTCGGGATTTTTCGCGAATTCCGGAACGAGGTCTTCAGCTTCGGAAAAGAGGAAAGTGTCAGAGTCCTCGCCGTCCAGGTACCGGGGCAGCCCTTTGTCGGTCTTGCGCTTGATTGACGGCAGGCTCAAAGCCCACCCCAACCCGAAAACACCGTTCCCGGCGCCGGAATTGTAAGATAAGCTCAGTGCCGGGGCGGCGCCGCGGGCGGGAGAAAAAGGAAGGGGTATAGATAAGGAAGCCGTGCCGTTGACCGCGTTCACAGTAAACTTTTCATCGATCCCTTTAATTGCGCCCCCGCCTTTGGGCAAGGTGACAGACGGCACTTCAACGGCATTTGATTTGGTTTTTCCGCCTCCGCTATTCAGGAATTGAGAAGATGGATCCTGGTCACCTTTTTCCCTGCTCATGACGCCCCTCTTTTCATAACCATTCTTTAAATACCTCCAAATTGTCCAGGATGAAAGTTACCGTCCAAAATTTGCTTCTTTCATGGCAATAGCGTATCTATTCAGGCTTTTTTTTGACCACCGCCTTAGTATTGAATAAAGTAATGCGTATTTAGTCATATATTGTCAAAACACCTACTAACAACAACGACCGCCGTTTTCGGGCGGTCATCTATCTATACCATATATTATCAAAAATTCGATAATACTTTTGTAATTCCTGTTTATAATAAATATTTTATTGTCAACAACCCCGTCCCCTTGACACCCTGATCACAAATTAATCATTGGAGCCAGGCAAAGTAAACTGACATGATTACAGTATAGGCAACAAGTATGTAAAACCATTTATCCCCAAATTTATACGTTCGCACAGGCGCCAGATTAAAGACCAGAAGCAGCATCATAACAGCGTAGATGAAGAGGGAAAATGCCTGATACGAAAAAAATTTTTCAAATATGAACAAAAAGGAGAGGATAATGACATTGTTGTCCAAAGCCAATCCTCTGTAAGTATCTTTGTCAATCATGCCAAAAACATTGAAATAGCTTAATCTGACAGCACCTGCACCCACAATCAGAAACGCCCCCGGCAAAAAAACCGGGTTGAATTTTCCATAGCTTAACAAAAAGATAGCCGGAAAAACGCTGAAACTGACAATATCGATCAGAGAGTCAAGCTGCGCACCGATGGCCCGGTGCTCGCCGGTACGATTTTTAAGGCTGCGGGCGATGATCCCGTCTGCCCAGTCAAAGAGCACTGACCATAAAACTCCGATTAATGCGTAAAAGTATTTTCCTGTGATACAGAAATAAATGCCGATAAAGGAGCTAAAGAGACCTGTAAGAGAACAAATATTGGGCGGATCCTTCAGAAAATAAAGCATTGAATATTCTGAACGGCGTTTAAGTTCACTGCTGCTCATATATCAAAGCCCCCTGCCTGCTGAATTTCAGGTTAAGCGATTTTGTTCTTGACCTGGCCAAGTACACGATGCAGTGCAGTTAGCAATAGACTGTTTTCCTCGCTGGTTTTTACTGCGACTCTGATATATTGGCCGTTGATTCCTTTTTTCGCTGACAGGTCTTTGATCAGTATGTTGTGTTCGTACAGCAGGGTTTCAGACAATTTTTCCGCCGCATAGCCGCCAAGCACTTCGCACATGACGAAATTGGCCTGGGTGGGGATAACCCTGAGATGCGGTATATTTCTTAATTCCTTCACAAATTTTTCTCTGACGATTTTAAACTTCTCAAGTGCCGCTCTGTAATCATTGCTGTATTTTTCACAAATCTGAAGGTAAAATTCAGCTATGGAATTAATATTCCAAATCGATATATCTTTTTTGATAAAACGGATCAACTCCTCATCAGCGCTTCCGATAATCCCCAGGCGCAGCCCAGGTACTCCGAACGATTTTGAGATGCTTTTGACAACGGCCAGATGTTTGTTATTCTGAAGAACCGCTTCAGAAAGAAGCGTTTGGGAGTCCGGTGCGTCTGCAAAATCTACGAATGACTCATCCACGATCAATCTGATGCCTTTTTTCTCCGTCCACGCTGCCAGCCGCAGGATTTCGGCCTTATTGATGAAATTGCCGGAAGGGTTGTCAGGGTTGATCAAGAGCAGGGCTTTTATGTTCGAGTTCCCATAATAACCCATTAATTCTTCGCACTCATATGAAAAATTCCTGTTCTTCGGATAATAAGGCACGATTGAATTCTTGTTCAGGCGGTTCGGATATTCCTCAAAAGTCGGAAAAATGATGCCAATGTTGCCGTTGATTGTCTTCATCAGTGAATTGATAAGTTCTGCCGCACCGTTACCGGGACAAATGTGTTCTTTTTTGAGACCGTAGTATTTTCCTGCGATCAGGCTGTTTACTTCTATTCCGGATGGATAGCTGACAATCAGTTGTTCGATGTTGGCTTTAATTTCTTCAATCATTTTCCGGGGAGGATAAAAAGGATTAACCAGATAGCAGAAATCAATCAGCTTGGGATATCTCCAGTACCCCCCATATCTGTTCCGGATTCTGGCAAATCTTTCTTCGGAAAAGATAGATTCTGCGATATCCAAATCCTGCACATCATCGATTTCATACCATGCTTCATCCTCGAGAACCTCCGCCTTGATCGGAAACTTTTCGATTACCCTTAACACCTTGAGCACCTGTTCGTAATATTCATTGCTGCTCTGGGAATCGATATACGCTTTTAGGAAAGGAACGTAATATAATGAGGAAAATTGTTTGCTGAATTTATAAATATTCACGGTTTTATAGTATTGATCGATATTTCTATAATCAAATTCTTTTTTTTCGATAAAACTTGTTATGTTATTTTGACTGTCTATTGTGACAACAGTTCCGTCCATCCAGTTTTCGTATTTGGCCACCAATGCCAGATTAGGATCGGTATTGTCAATGATCCTTCTCAGAACGCCGTCGCTAAGGATCAAATCTGACTCCAGCAGCAGCGTGTCATCTTTCAGCAGGTAGTCCCGCGCCAGGTACAATGAATAGATGTTGTTCGTTTTAGCATAAACTTCATTTGTAACAAATGTTACAGGCGTGTGGACATCAAGGGCGTTGATAAACGAAATCAGTCCCTCAGCTTGATATCCGACGACAATGATAATTTCTTTCAGGTTCAGTGCGTCAAGCTGTAGGAGCATCCTTTCAATCAAAGTTTTGCCGTTCACTTCGACCATGCATTTGGCTGAATCTTTAGTTAACTCTTTTAGTCTTTTTCCCATTCCTGCCGCTAATAATAAAGCCTGCATTTTTTCACCTCTTTTGATAAATTGTTTATTAATTTCTCTTTCAGGTTGAAAAAGCGCATCATGAAAATCGCATGCTTATTAAAACAACAGAAAAAAACGCCGTATATTAAATAAATCAATATACAGCGCCTTAATACGTAAAGAAAAATACGTAAAGAGAATAAAGCCAGTCAAAATACTAATTTCACTTCAATTAACTTTAAAGAAATATAATTATCCCCGCTCTTCTTGTGTAAATTTAGCGCTGCATTAACACTGCCATTACCATTTTTTGTTTACTTATTATCAGCACTCGAAACGGTTGAGTGCTAACCATGAAAATTATATATCATATATTTACAGCTATGTCAATATCATATCCTCAACGTTTGCACCGGAATTTTTCCGCGCGGTAGCGGCGTCTTGATAAGAAATTAATGTTAAAATCCCTTCATCTATTTTCTCTATAACTTCTTCAGCAGACCAATCACAATTCCATTAATCTGAACCTGGTCAGGGTTTAAATTGATTGGTTCATACCTTGAGTTTTCAGGTATTAGCAGTACACTGTCACCCATCTGCATATACCGCTTCAGTGTCGCTTCATCATCCAGCAGGGCAATCACAATCTGCCCGTTGTCCGCCGTAGATTGTTTGTTGACAATAACATAATCACCCACATCAATGCCGGCATCCTTCATGCTATCACCAACCACTTCCAGCATAAACGTATTTTTGGGCTGACTCATCCAGGACAGCGGCAGCGCAAAGTGTTCCTTGATTTCCTCATTCACTGTTAAAGGGCTGCCAGCTACCACATCGCCCAAAACAGGAATGTCCATAACTTCAACATCTGGAATAGCCAGTTCTGAATCCAAACGTTTTAATGATATCACTCCAGGATCTTCACTGTCGCGTTCGTAAATCATATCCGGCTGGTTGCGGTAGCTTTTATAACAGTACCTTTGCAATGTATCCGGCAACATTAAATTATTAAACCGTGGCAGATCCTCTATCTCATCTAAATTCCTGTCCATAATCTTCAGGTTGTAGCCATCCGTAATTAAGCAGTACCGTACCGTTTCTAATAACCGCATATAGGAAGCGGCCTGTTTTTCTGCGTCAGCAATACCCGCCCGGTATTTTTTCGCTTCTACCAGTATGTAAGGAACCCACTTTCCCTGGAAATAAATTTTTACAACAATATCGGCAAATCCTTTCCGGGAAAAATCCATCACCGGATATTCCACTTCCAACATTTCTTCTTTATAACCGTATGAATCTATTAACTCTCTCAGAATCCACTGCCGGATCATTTCCTCTTTTGCATAAACGTCCAGGATCTTATCCTTCTTTAGATAATCAGTTATACTAATCGGGTATAGGGGTTTGAGGCAGGTGTTTCTCCGAAAACGCAGATAAGCAGTGTCGATCTCATGGATGAAGCGTGAGGGTTTTTGGTGGCTGCTCAGGTAGAGCAGGTCATTAGCCCGGGTCATACCAACATATAAGAGCTTACGTTCATCAGATTCCAGCAGTTTGTTATCGTCTTCACTCAGGCCACCAGTAAACGGGATTACTCCTTCATTTATGCAGATAATCAGTACTACTTTGAATTCCAATCCCTTAATTGAGTGCATGGTGCACAGCTTCACCGTATCACTTTCAAAATTCGGGTTATCACGGTCCAAAACCTCACACGGCACCTCCTGCTGCGCAAGATAATGCTGTGCTTCCTGGGCTATCCGCCTCTCCCTGGCAATTATGCAAATTTCTGAAAGCTTATATTCGTTTGATAGTTCATGGATGGTCGTTTTTATATAATCCAATTCTTCTTTTGAAGTTGCAAAACTACGGTAAATGGGATAATGGCCCTTACGGTCCACAAGCAACGGCTTAACGAAATCGGCATCGTTCTTTAGATTTTCATCCTTTTCCAGCAACGAATAAGCCGCCTCGGAAATCTGAGTGGTTGTCCGATAGTTTTTTGAAAGAGTCCTGCTTTTTCCGCTCATATCGTAACCCAGGGTAGTGTAACTTCTGCCCTTGCCCAACCAGGAATGCGTATAAATGCTTTGTGCGTTATCGGCAATAAAAGTAATACTGGAATAAGGCTTAGGCTTATAGATGCGTTTAACCATCTCCAGCTGTGCCTTCGTCAAATCCTGGCTCTCGTCAATAATAATGTGTGTATAGGTTTCTGATTCTTTTACCGGGGCTGTCAAGGCGATTTTATTTAACATCCGGAATTCCGTTAGCTTTTCCCTTGTCATCAATTCTTGATAAATCTCTTTGAGTTTGAAAATAGAGGACCGGATCTCAGAGTTTTTCATTAGCTTCTGTGGTGTTTTCTGCATAACATTGGTGGCCCTACCGATCCGGTCCACCTGCTGGTACTCTTCCAGCGTTTCAATTAAACAGGCGTCAATCCACTCTATTTCATCAATGAGGAAGCCTGCATTTTTATGGTTGATTATCTTAGTCGCCGGGCCTTTTTCCATAAATAGATGAATCGCTTTCGACATCAGATTAAATTTATCACTGTTTGTGGCAACTTTTATCTTAGTATCTGAGCAACATTTTCGATAATATGTATAAACAATGCTATCGATTGTTTTAATATCTACCTTCCCTTCAGTGTTCAGCAATTCACTTATGCTGATCTGATTTTCTGGGTTCTCAACCTTGTCATAAAGGTACTTGATATAGTTTCGCAAGGTTTTATTAAAGGTGACCAGCAGAACCTTGTCGTTCTTCTCAAGACAATAACGTTTCATAAGATGAGAAATCCGGTGCACAGCCACCGTAGTCTTACCACTGCCGGCAACTCCTTTAATCAAAATATGTCCGGAAGGTTCCATCAGAATCAGTTTTTTCTGTTCAAGGTTTAACTGCATAATACAACCTCCAGGTTTTATGCTTCCAAGAGATCAGGGAACAGTATATAAAAAAATTTAAAACACTTTTATCTGTACACCCTGCCAGGGCAATTATAATATATCTCGCTATGTTATATTATCAATTTGATATAATATCAACTTTTCAAGAATAATCTTAATTTGATAAAGATATAATTTATTAGAATAAATTTTAGCATAAAACACGTGTTTGTTAAATTTAATAAGTTATTATGAGTAATGGCTATTAAAAATCATACATTTCATTGTATACGATAAGTAGATCCAACTGCCTGATGAAATGGATACTTCATCAAAATTATCTCCACACCCTTGTTAAGAAATAATTTCACTAACAAACCTTCGTGCTTCTTCTAATTCAGGGTCATTTTTAATATCTTTTTGCAAAACTTCGTTTACCCATTTCGGGCCGTGATTGCCTATACTTCGTGCAAAACTCTCGAGTTCTCCAATTTCTACAACAAATAATTTTATCGACTTGAGATACGCATTAACATGACTAAAAGCTTGAGTTGCTTCACCACTAGGTATAAATCCTTTACCAGTTTCTTTAGCCTGACTCCATGCAGAAGTTTTTTTAAGCACCTTACTAATTGCTAGCGCGGCCTCTTTCGGAAAGTTTTTATCCTCTATAGATTCCAAGATATCTAATATTTGTTTCTTTACTTCATTAGTATCTAGTTCAGGACGCTTGGATTCTATCTGTCTTTTAACAAGTCGCCAATCTTCCTTAATATTACTCCAATTTCCATTTAATTTTTCAACAATATCTCTTAGAGGCTTCTCATCATTTAGAATATCAAAATCACACACTACTGCAACAGGTACGTTAATCTTTACAAGAGCTTGGACTATAGATGGTATCCGGTGTTTACCACCACAATGAGTGAAAAGTATATCAGGAGCTATTTGCCCAGAACCATCAGTTAAACTATCCATGATTGCAGAGTAGAATTTACAGTCAGAATCACTTTCGCAAATTATAACCTTTGAATGAAATAATCCATCCAAAATATTTGAATATCTTAAAAGAGGGTCGCTCCATAGATGACTAATATCGTCCTTATTTAATTCGCTAACCCTATTAATTTGATTATCTCTTTGTATCCTTAAAATTCTCAGATTTCTTATATTTGCATCTAATAATCCTCGCAAAAAATCCCCACTATGTGTTGCTAAAAATAACTGCCGCTCGCTTGGTAAATCCCTTGCAAGCATCTTGCCAAGTAGCCTTGCTTGTGGAGGATGTAAAAACGCTTCCGGCTCATCAATTAATAAAACTGAATGATGAGAAATAAATGAATTTAAAAGGACTCCCACAAAACTTCTCATCCCATCGCCCTGTTCGTGTAATAAATCCAACTCCTCTATTTTTTTTAAGTAGCTAATTGATACCCTATCTTCTCCAGGGCCTGGTATAGGCTTGTCTCCAATATATAATGGAACTTGATTGCCAGCGTTGCGATGAACAATAAGGTCTAAACCAAAAGCTTGCTTAAAATAATTACTAAACTGTTCTTCAATTGTATCGTTAATTTGGAGATAATGTATTGGGTGAGTAGGTGGATCTTTAGTCAAAGAAATATTTGGTGGAGGATTTGCAGCATTTAATCTTGCCTCAGTATTCAGCAAATTGATAAAAACAGGTGTTAAATCTCGTAAACCACTGGTATTTAAATTTGCCCAAAACATTTTGGCATTTCTCTCATATATTTGAAACCCAAAACCACGATAAGTTGGTAAAGGGTTAGTATCTGTTACAATCTTAGATATCTTTTGAAGATCTGTGATTAGCTCCTCTTCTGTACCTTGGATAAAACATTCTATTCGCTTAATAACTTTTCCCTGATGTATTAGATTTCTCATGATCTCATTTATTTCTTTAAGCGAAGCACTTTTCCCAGCATTATTTGGGCCAACAAAAACTATTATTTCATTGGGTTCCAATTCAAGTGTTATATTGTCACTAAAAGTCATTTTCTTTATACAAACTTTTGTATTCATAATTTTTTCACCCCATATTAAATTCCATTTTTAACCTTTAAAGACTTCTCCTAATAGACATTAGTTGAAGCGTGGCTAAATATTTTGTTGTATTTCTCCACTGGCATATCCTGCATGATTATCTTAGCAACTATATCCTGAGTGACTTAAAAAATCATTAGACCTCGAGATAACCTTACAAACTGGATGTTTCCCGACCTACAGAACCAGCAAAATATTGTTCAATATTCTTAATTTTCGACAATCAATTTTGCAAATCCTGCATATCATCCTAAAATAACCCACAAACCTGTTTTGTCTCAGGAAAGCTTGTAAATGGCATGTACCCGAAGGGGATTCATTTTGTCAACCTGTTTGTGACTTTGCTGCAACTGGCAATATTGAGGTCAATCACTAATAAAATTAGAGATGTTAATCTTGCGTATAATATCCCTACAATTTGCTTAAAACAGAAAAACCCTTTCAACCCGCCATACAAAATCTGCAGGTTGAAGGGGCGTTTTTTATAAATACTCGAACGGGCAATATTTTCCCTTTTCCATTACCAAATCCTTAATACATCAGTAAAAAGGTCACTCTTTCCTTGAAGGCAGGTAAGTTTTAAGAGAATCAGATGGATTTAACTGTTTTAAAGTTACTATTAAATCTTACCGCCGGGTTATGATCTTAGTGGTTCATCTGCTGCCAGATTCTCCAAACCCTGGCTGTCACCTAACAGGGAAACCGCTTCTTGTTCAGGTAATTCCTCAACTGAGCGCAGTTTCCTTTCTATCGCACGAGTCCTGGTCTTCGCCTGGTTAATCGTATTGCTGGCCGTTTGCAGGTTTTTTTGCACGTGTTCCAATACCTGGCTATACTTGTTGAATTCCGTTTTCACTGCCCCAAGGACTTTCCAGATTTCACTGGAATGTTTTTGAATTGCAAGGGTCCGGAAGCCGACAGCCAGGCTGTTCAGGAAAGCAGCCAACGTCGAAGGTCCTGTTATATTGACCTTATAATCTTTCTGGATGCTTTCAACAAGCCCCGGCCTTCGCAAGACTTCCGCATATAAGCTTTCCGTTGCCAAAAACATGATTCCAAAATCCGTAGTATCAGGAACTGAGATATACTTAGTGCAAATGTCTTTGGCTTCTTCTTTAATTCTTCTTTCCAGTGCCTTGCCCGCATGTTCTATTTGAACCGGATCTCCAGCCTCGTAAGCATCAAGCAACTTAATATAGTCTTCTTGCGGGAACTTGGCATCAATAGGCAGCAGAACCGAACCCCTGCCATCAGGGCCCGGGAGTTTGACTGCAAATTCAACAACTTCTTTGCTGCCTTTCTTTGTGGAGACATTTTTCAAGTATTGATCGGGGGTCAGGATTTCTTCAAGGATATTAGCCAGTTGGATTTCACCAAATATCCCCCGTGTTTTAACATTAGACAGTACCTTTTTTAAATCCCCTACACCGACAGCAAGGCTTTGCATTTCCCCCAGGCCTTTATATACTTGTTCCAATCGTTCGCTGACTAGTTTGAAAGATTGATTAAGTCTTTGCTCAAGAGTGTTATGGAGTTTTTCGTCAACGGTAGCCCGCATTTCCTCCAGCTTTTTACTGTTGTCCACCTGTATTTGAGTTAATTTCTGTTCAATTGTAGCTCTCAGCGACTCCATCCTTTGTTCGTTATTCTGTGTCATATTGTTGACCAAAATTAACATTTCCTGCATGCGGTTATTCACCGATGTTTCAAACGCCCGCAATTTCTCTTCAACTGTATTGCGGATAGCGTCAAGCTTGTTTTCATTGGATTGAATTAGTGAGGTTAGCACAGCTGTCATGTCTTCTCTGGACTGTCTGGCTTCTTCTCTGTTTTTACTCATCTCATCCCTGACATTTTTATCAATTATTTCATGATTTCTTTCCAGGGAGTCAAAACGGGTTTCCATTTTCAGCACCCGCTCATGTATCTGGCTTGTTTTGTCCAATGCCTCCCCGGTTTTCAGCCGTTGGCTGAACTGCAGGAACAGCACTATTAATACCAGTAGGATTGTTATACTTATTAACGTTTCGAGCATGGCTTTTATCCTCCAAATGTCTTGGAATTTAATTTACTGGCTTTTGGGTCTTACCATGCAAATAACTCAATTTGATTTGCTTTGCCCGTCAATTAATTTCTTAAAAGGTTTTCGAAATTTCGACCGCTTTTTCTATTGCGTTATTAACAATTTCATCAGCATTATTTTCAACCATGTCTAAGCCCTCGGCGCAAATAGTTATTACATTTTCTATTCCGTACATTAAACATATTGCTTTTATAAAACGTTCTCCCATTTCAAGCTCATTGGTAAATCCATGACTATATTCTCCGCCGCGGGTAGTTATGTAAAGCAATTTTTTTGCTTTACACATACCAATAAGTTTGTTATCTTCGTATTCATAGGTTATCCCGACTACCGAGATATGCTCTATGTAAACTCTTAGAACCGCTGGGAAACTCAGCTCCCAAAATGGCGCTGCAATTATAATTTTATCTGCATTGGCAAACTGTTTTGCAAGGTTAAAACACTCATGATTTAGATTGCCCTCTTGTAATAATTGCTCCCGTTGCTCAAACATGTCGCCCGTTATGCAACGCAAATCTAAATCACATAACTTCAATTCGGTTAAAGAGTCATCAGGATTTAATTTTTTATACTCTTCAATGAATTTTCTGGCGATTTTCAGGGTTCGGGATTGCCCCTCCTTACGTATACATGCATTGACAAATAGAATATTATTCATTGTCACATCTCCTTTCCAGATTTGCTTTTAGACACGTACTATAAATGCATGCAATAGTTTTCGACTATTTATCACTAAATCCTTCCTTAGATGGGCCCGCTTCCCTCTGGAAGTCTGGCCGGCCGGATTGTGTCTGCCTCACGCTTTCAGAAAAAAGATGAACATAGAGGTATTGGCTGTGTTGGTATTGGCGGTATTGGCGCCGGAATTTCCGGCGGTAGTATTTTGGGCGGTATGCTTGGAGGGGACGACAACTAATACGGTTCTCTAATCTTTACCCTTGATTACCGCCAGCGGCAGCAACCTTGCCACCTTACGGGTCATGCCGATGCTGGAGAGAGTGTCTACCACCTGGTCGATATCTTTGTAGGCGCCGGGGGCTTCATCCAGAAACTCCTTGTAGTTTCTGCTGTTGTAAAGCACCCCGGCCATGCTCTGTTCAAACTGCTTTCTTGATATGCTTTTTATTGCGGCTGACCGGGACAGGGTGCGACCGGCGCCGTGGTTGGCCGAATAAAATGCTTCTGCTGCTTTTTCCGTACCTGTCAACACATATGAAGCAGTGCCCATGCTGCCGGGTATAAGGACCGGGTGGCCGGCTGCGCGATAGATAGCGGGATTTCCTGGATGACCGGGCGGCAGGGCACGGGTGGCTCCCTTGCGGTGCACCAGCAACTGCCGCCCCTGGTGCAGCTCCCATTTGGCAATGTTATGGGCCACGTCATAAATCAATTGTAAGCCCAGTTCCGCCGGGTTGCATCTAAAAACATCACCAAAAGCGCAGCGCACGTCATGGGTAATAAGCTGCCTGTTGGCAAACGCGAAGTTAACCGCGCAGGCCATGGCGGCGTAGTAATCCCTTCCCTCCTTGGATTCAACCGGCGCGCAGGCCAGTCCCCGGTCGGGCACTTCGATGCCGTGTTTACGGGCTGCCTGAAGCAGGCTTTTACTGAAATCCGTACATATCTGGTGACCAAACCCCCGGCTGCCGGTATGGATCATGACGGTTAAGTTTCCGGGATACAAACCGAAACACTCCGCTAACTCCTGCTCGAAAACTTCCTGCACGACCTGTAATTCTATAAAATGATTGCCACCGCCCAGCGTGCCAAGCTGCACCGAGCCGCGACTATAGGCCTCCCTGCTAACCGGCCCGAGATCGGCGCCGGCAAGACAGCCCTCTTCCTCCGTTTTAAACATGTCTTCCGGCCACCCATAACCGTATTCAACAATGCGTCGGGAGCCTAAATGCGCCACCTCTTCAAACATCTTGACTGTGATGTCTTTATGTCTGCCCTTACGCCCCACGCCGGTCGGCACATAATCCTCGATCCGGTTGATCAGGGCACGTAAAGTGGAAACACCCAGCTCATTAGCCACAATACCGGTTGTCAGCAAGCGTACACCGCAGTTAATATCCATACCCACCGCCCCGGCGGAGATCACCCCGTCCGCTGTTGTGGCCATTACTCCCCCGATAGGCAGGCCGAAGCCTTCGTGGATATCCGGCATGCCGCACACCCTGTCCGCCACTCCGGGCAGGCAGGCCGCGTTGGCCAGCTGCTGGAGGGACTTGTCGCCCATTACCAGCGGCAGGAGCTGGTGGTTGACATACACAATTCCCTCAACACGCATTTTGCCCTGACGTCTTAAGATATACCTGTTGCGGCCTTCCCGCA
>JAQVGZ010000122.1 GCA_028696455.1 Desulfotomaculaceae bacterium
CACGCCGTCCTGACGGTCAGTTACGCGCAGAGGTCAGGATTGGAAGTCAAGGGGATTATCATCAACGGCTACCGGGTGGACCAGGCGACCATGGCCGAGCAAACCAGCCCGGAAGTTATTCGGGGGATGATCGGAATTCCAATACTAGGCATTGTACCCTTCTTGCCGGAAGTTAACGTCGAATCAGGACGAGCCGGCAACCTGATTGAGGTGATCGAAGAAAAAGTAGACTGGCGCAGGCTATTGTAAATGAGGGAGGAAAAATAATGGGAGGTTACACCAATGATCTGTTGGAACAGTGGGATCGGGAATACGTCTGGCATCCCTTTACTCAAATGCGGGATTATGTGCAGGAAAGGCCGCTTGTTATTGAGCGTGGTGATGGTAGCTATCTGATTGATATTGAGGGAAACCGTTATCTGGATGGTGTATCCTCACTCTGGGTAAACGTACACGGGCATAATAAAAGGGAGTTAAACGACGCCATCAAAGAACAGGTGGAGTTCATAGCCCACTCCACCCTCCTGGGACTGGCCAATGTTCCCTCGATATTGCTGGCGAAAAAGCTGGTGGAGATTACACCGCCTGGTCTAAATAAAGTATTTTATTCCGAAGCCGGGGCTACCTCTGTAGAAATAGCCCTGAAGATGGCCTTCCAATATTGGAAACAAAAAGACAGTGGCGACTTTAAGAAAAAAACCAGGTACATCGCCTTGGGAGAGGCCTACCATGGTGATACTATCGGCTCGGTAAGCGTCGGTGGAATGGAGCTTTATCACGAAATATTCCGCCCGCTCCTTTTTGACTGCATCCGTGTTCCCGCTCCCTATTGCTACCGTTGCCCGAAAGGTCTGGACCGAAGTTCTTGCGACATGGCTTGTGTACAAGAAGTGGAAAAAGTAATGTCCGAAAATCATGAGGGAATCGCCGCTATGATTGTGGAGCCGCTGGTTCAGGGAGCGGCGGGGATGATTGTGGCCCCGGCAGGGTATTTACAAAGGGTAAGGGAGCTATGCAGCCGCTACAATATTCTCTTTATTGCCGATGAGGTTGCCGTCGGGTTCGGGCGCACGGGTAAAATGTTCGCATGTGAGCACGAGGGTGTTAAACCGGACCTGATGTGCCTGGCCAAAGGCATTACCGGAGGTTATCTGCCGCTGGCTGCCACCCTGACCACCGATGAAGTTTATGAAGCCTTCCTGGGAGCTCATTGGGAAAACAAAACCTTCTTTCATGGCCATACCTATACCGGAAACCCGGTGGCGTGCGCTTCTGCCCTGGCCAATATCAGATTATTTGAGGATGAGCGGGTTATCGACGGGCTCCAGGAAAAAATATTATTTTTAAAAGAGGGGTTAAAAAAATTTACCGGGCTCGATCATGTTGGTGATATTAGACAAAAAGGTCTGATGGTGGGGATTGAGCTGGTAGAGGATATAATGACAAAAAATCCTTACCCCCCGGAGGACAACATCGGTCATCAGGTGATCCTTGAAGCCAGAAAAAACGGACTGATCATTCGGCCATTAGGCAACGTCATCGTGTTGATGCCGGTGCTGTCAATGAGCACTCCGGAACTGGGGCAAGTGCTTGATATCACCTACAATGCCATAGGCAAAATAACAGGTGAGGGCGGAAAATAGTATTAGATTTGCTGTACAACTTGAGCAGAAGGAGCGCCGGACTAATGAAGTTTGTGGTAGAAGAAATAAAAGAATTGTTGCGAAAAGGAGCTTACCGGAAAATGCGGCGGCTGGACAGACCTCAAGCATCTAGGACGGTTATCGGGGGAAAGGAATGTGTTCTGCTTTCATCCAATAATTACCTGGGTTTGACTGAGCACCCGGAGGTGAAGGAGGCTGCCAAGCTGGCTGTTGACAGTTGGGGTACCGGCTCCGGTGGTTCACGCCTGATCACAGGTAATTACGCGCTGCACGAGGATATGGAGCAAGCCATTGCTTGTTTTAAAAGAACAGAAGGGGCGATAACTTTTGGCTCAGGTTACACGGCAAATTTCGGGGTGATCCAGGCGTTGGTGAATAGGGGTGACGTGGTACTTAGTGATGAGTTGAACCACTCCAGCATAGTTGACGGTTGCCGTCTGAGCCGTGCGGAAGTAAAAATCTATCGACATAAGGATATGGAGCACCTGGAAAAAATATTGGGTCAGACAAAAGAGTACCGGCGCCGCCTGATTGTCACTGACGGCGTATTCAGCATGGACGGCGACCTGGCGCCGTTGCCCGATATAGTGAAGCTGGCTGGGCAATACGACGCTTTTGTTATGGTGGATGACGCTCATGGAACCGGTGTACTTGGCAGAAGTGGCGCGGGTACAGCGGAGCATTTCGGCCTGGAGGACAAAGTCCAGGTGCAAATGGGTACACTGAGCAAAGCCCTGGGCAGTGCTGGAGCTTTCGTGGCTGGGACGCGTGAACTGATTGAATATTTAAGGAACAAGACCAGGAGTTTTATCTATTCCACCGCGCCGGCTCCGGCGGCCATCGGCGCTGCTCTGGCGGCTCTCCGCCTGGTAGAGCGGCAGCCGGAAATTAGGGAACAGCTATGGAAAAATGCCCGTTATCTCCGAACAGGCCTAAAAAATTTAGGCTATCAAGTACCGTATGAAGACTCTCCCATTATTCCGGTTTTAATTGGGCACGCTGCCAAGACCATGCAACTGGCGCAGGCTTTACTTGAAGCAGGCGTTTTTGCTCCAGGTATCCGCCCGCCGACGGTCCCAGAGGGGACATGTAGAATCAGGGCAACGGTCATGGCTATCCATTCCCGGGACGATCTGGATCAGGCCTTGTCTGCCTTTGATCGGGCGGGCAGGAAGGCAGGGGTAATCTAGCAGGTTTTAACCCGTTATGGGCGCTATAGTTTATATTATTTTTCATGAAATACTTCAGCCGGTGTTCTTTTGAGTTAAGTTATTGTTTGTCTTCAGATATGTTATCAGTGATTTCTTAAGATAAGTTTGGAGGTAGTTTAATGGTTGATGAGTTGGTTGAAAAAATAAAATCTGGTGGAGAGATAACTCTTGACGAAGCGCTGGCGATGGGTGAATTAACTGGTGAGCGTTTAAATGAACTCTTGCTGGCAGCTTTAAGGGTAACCCGCCACCTGCACGGAAACCATGTTGACCTCTGTTCCATCATGAATGTAAAATCCGGCCGCTGCTCCGAGGATTGTATTTATTGCGCCCAGTCGGGTCATTACCGCTCTGATGTACATACATACCCGCTTCTGCCAGAGGAAGACATCCTGGAGCGGGCGTACCGGATGGAGTCTGAGGGAACTCACCGATTCTCCCTGGTTACCAGCGGTAAGGGTATTCGGGATCAGGATTATGAGCAAATTCTGGCGATATTTGAAGTTCTCCGGGAGAAAACCAGTTTAAAATTGTGCGCTTCACTGGGAATTATCGATCATGAACAGGCGCTAAGTTTAAAAGAAGCCGGAGTAACCAGGTATCATCATAATATTGAAACATCCCGGAGTTTTTATCCTCAGATATGTACAACGCATTCATTTGCTGATAGGGTGGAAACAATCCAAGCTGTAGTAGAGGCCGGTTTTGAAATTTGTGCGGGGGGAATCATTGGTTTGGGTGAAAGCTGGCAGCAGCGGGTTGAGATGGCCTTCGAGCTAAAGGATCTGCGTGTTAACTCTGTGCCGGTTAATATTTTAAATCCGATTAAAGGAACGCCCCTCTGGGGTAGTCCCGTACCTGCGCCCCTGGAAATATTGAAGACGCTGGCTATGTTCAGGCTGATTCTGCCCGGCGTTGATCTCCGTCTGGCTGGGGGCAGGGAGGCCGCCCTGCGTGACTTGCAGTCTACCGCACTCCTGGCCGGGGTCAACGGGCTTATGGTCGGTGATTATCTGACAACCAGCGGCAGGAGCGTGTCAGACGACCTGCGGATGCTGCAAGACCTGGAGTGTGCTTACTAAAATAATCTGGCATCTATATACCTAATTCAGCCAGGACGTCTTTAATTCTCCGACGACACCCCTAATTTAATATTTTGAATGAGGTGGGGAAGTGAAAAATGAGAAGGATTGACGAATATTTTCAATGTAATCATTGTAAAAATCATTGCCTTATAGATTAGATACTCCAAGCTTTTGAAAGATAATTGGGCAGATTACCAGAAATATATAAAAGACGGAGGCTATAAGTAAAGGTGGTGCTTGATTATGAACGAAACGATCAGAAGTATTTTAGGAAGAAGATGCATTCGCAGTTACGAACAAACAGCGGTTGAAAAAGATAAGGTTGACGCTATACTTGAATGCGGCCAGTATGCCCCCTCGGCCTTAAATACCCAGCCCTGGCACTTTACTGTAGTCACTAACAGGGGCGTGCTGGATAAGATATCAGCAGAAAACAAGAAGGTATTGCTCGAATCAACTATTGAGAGAAAACGTTTAAAAGCAGCAGATCCGAATTACGATAACTTTAGAAATGCTCCAATGGCTATCATCGTTTCCGGCGCCAAGGATGCCCCTTTTGCCGCCGCGGACTGCGCCAATGCGGTTGAAAATATGGCCATTGCTGCATATTCACTTGGTCTGGGAAGCTGTTATATTGCGTCCTTTAAAATCGCAATGACAAAACCGGAAGGGGCTTACCTTTTGGACGAACTGGGTATCCCGGCAGGCTATGCCCCCCTTTATGCTTTAGCTTTAGGCTACGGGGATGAAGTCCTAGGAGAACGCGCGCCAAGAAGGAAAAACACCATCACTTATATCGACTAAGCTGATAATAAGGTAGTTTTTTAAAGGTTAATGGTTTCAAAGGTGTAAAAATAATTATACTGATTATAAAGTTTGATCAGCTACCCCCTTTCCATTGGCGAACATATGTACTATAATGGTAATAGTACATATTAAGGGGGAATAAACGGTGTCACAAAAAGAGGGTATTAGCTTATTTGAATTCC
>JAQVGZ010000037.1 GCA_028696455.1 Desulfotomaculaceae bacterium
GGTATGTGGGCAGTAGCCAAAAAAGATTTGCTTTATATGAGGCGTGACACCCGTGAGTGGTTCGGCTACCTGGTTCCCCTGATCATCATGGTTTTTTTTGTAGGCCAATCCTTGCTTTTGCCTTCGTAAGCCACCGGGGCGTCAGCAATAATGGTATTGGTTATGTACAGCATGATGTTCAGCGGGAATATGGCCTTGCAATCTTTTGGCCGCGAGGGGGAAGCAGACTGGCTTTTAAACAGTGTTCCCCTGGCCGGCTGGCCGGTGGTATGGGGTAAATTGCTGGCAGCGGCCCTGCCCACCTTATTTTTGATGGAGGCTTTGCTGGTTGGCACTATCTTAGCCCTTGGCTCTTCCATTACTCTCGCTGTTACCCTGGCCGCAGGGGCGGTGCTGTTAACCCTGGGGGCCAGTGCCATTGGACTCTACTACTCGATCAACAACTGCCGTTTTAATCCGGAAAATCCCCAGATGCGGATCTCCCCGGGGGCCTCCATATTGATGTATTTAGTAAATTTCTTGTTTATGCTCTTTTTAGCCCTCGGCCTGTTATATATCTTCCCGCCGGCAGAGTTGACTGCGGTTCTGCATCAAATGCCTGGGGTATCTTTTAGCTGGGGTTTCCGGGAAGTGCTTCTATATGCACTCTATTTCCTCAGCCAGCCGCTGTTGTGGGCGCCGCCCTGGCGCATACTGCTGGGGATTGCTGTTGCCGGCGGCCTTTGGGCACTGGTGTTTTTCAGCTTTATGGCCGCCACTGTGCGCCAGAGCCGGAAGGGACTGCGGGTGCAGATTATTACCGGTGGAAAGAAAAAACCTGGCCGGAAACTATTATTTAAAAAGTGATGGGGAGCCTCTTATTTCATCAGAGTGTAATGGGCACAGGAGTTAATGTCAATGAAACAAATACTGCATGTAGCAATTTGCGTATTAAATTCAAAATATATTCATTCCTCCCTGTCGCCCTGGTGTCTTTTGGCAGGAATCGAGGCATATTGTGAGAAAGGCATTATTGCCGAAGTAATAGAAGGCACTATAAATGAGAATCCTGATAATATACTCCAGCGAATCCTGGCAAAAAGTCCGCAGGTAATCGGTTTCTCCTGTTACATATGGAATATCGACGCCACAAAAATATTAATACGTTTAGTTAAGGGAGCTATGCCAAATGCTGTTATTGTCCTTGGCGGGCCGGAGGTTAGCTACAACGCAGCAGATATATTGAAGGAAGAACCTTTGGTGCAGTGTGTCGTTTCAGGGGAAGGAGAAGCCCCCTTTGCTCTTTTGCTGAACTGCCTTTATCATGGAGAACATACACATAATATCGCGGGCATAAGCTACCGGGTGGGTGGGCAGTTGATGCTGTCCCGTCCAAATACTACCTTCAATGATCCCCCCAGCCCTTATACGGAGAAATATTTTAATGCCTTAAAAGGGCGAATTGCCTACCTCGAAACTAGCCGCGGCTGCCCGTATTCCTGTGCCTTCTGTCTTTCCGGTTTTGGCAAGGTGCGTTATTTTAACCTGGAGCGGGCTAAAAAAGAGTTGTTAATGCTGGCAAACAGCGGCGCCCAAACGGTAAAACTGGTTGATCGCACCTTTAATGCCAACCGGGCAAGGGCAGTTGAACTGTTTAACTTTATCATCAAGAATTATGGCGCTGGGATACCGGAAGGTGTTTGCTTCCATTTCGAGATTGCCGGAGACCTTCTCGATGAAGCCGCAATAAGCCTGCTTGCTGCAGCCCCTGCGGGTTTGATCCAGATGGAAATTGGGCTGCAAAGCTTTAATCCTGAAACACTTGCCGCAATAAATCGAAAAACCAATATTGAACAGCTAAAAAATAATATAAGGAAGATTGTTGCCAACGGCAATATCCATGTACACCTGGATTTGATTGCCGGATTGCCCTGCGAAGATTTAAGGAGCTTCGCGAAAAGCTTTAACACGGCCTATGACCTGCGGCCAAACATGCTGCAACTGGGATTTTTGAAGTTGCTGCATGGTTCTAAAATGCGTGTGGCGCGGGAGAAATACCCCTGCCGCTATGAATGCCGCGCTCCTTATGAGGTGATTGAAACACCCTGGCTTTCGACTGAAGATCTTCTTTATTTAAAGCACACGGAAGATGCTCTGCAACGGCTTTATAACAGCAGGCGCTTTCGGCGAACACTTGATTATCTGCTAGAGCAGCTGAGAATAAAACCATTTGAACTATTTGGTCACTTTGGCGAGTATCTGGCCTCGAAAAATATAAACAGAATTTCCCTAAATGATTTCATTGCCCTTGTCTACAAGCATTTTGGCTCCCGGTCCGGAATTGACAGAATAACTTTGCGGGATATGCTGGTTTGTGATTACCTTGCCACTAATTCCTCTGGCAGGCTGCCCCCTGTACTGCAGGTTAAAGACCCCGCACTAAAACGCGCAAAAAAGCAATTTGAACGCGATAGTTTTGCCACATCCCGGGGAAAGGGCAGGCGAGCCATGGCACTGTTATATTCAGAACCTTGTATGGTTTATGCTTACTATCAGGACAAAAACCCGGTCACCGGTGAATATCCGCTTTCGAAAATTATTTGGTCCAAAAAATAACCGTTGCCAACCGTAGTAAAGTGACCTGGGTTCTCTTAAGCCTACTGAGTTTAATATTTCTACCTGTAGTTTGGCTTCTCTTGTTTTAGTCCTTTGCGCAATTATTTGTAACTCAAGTTGCAGAAATTTGTTTGTAAGCGATGAAAGAATAATAATTATGATATATTAATCAAATAGTTATGAGATATTTGATGACTTTTTAGGATTTGGTAAGTAAAAGAGAGGGTTATGTTGATTAAGCAGTTAATTACTAAAAACAATGTTGGGCTGACGATGGGTATACTAGTCTTTGTAATCTTATGGTTTATTCCAATCCAGGGTTTAAGCCCAGCCGGTTCCAAAGCTTTGGCTATTTCATCGCTTACAGCGATATGGTGGATTTTTAACCTTATGCCTCCCGCCTTCCCGGCTATTTTAGCTTGCATTCTCTTCTACGTATTAAAAGTTGCAAAACCCGCGGACGCTTTTGGAGGTTTTATCAGCCCTAGCATATGGATGTTATTATTTGCTTTGGTTATAGCGGCAGGTGTTGATAAGTCTGGACTTGCCAAAAGAATAGCCTCTCTGCTCATGTCGAAAATGCCTCTTTCCTTCAACGGTATGGTTGCCGTTTTTATCGCCATGTGCTTTATTTTCCCTTTCTTTATTCCCGCCGCAGCCGCATATGTAGCTTTAATAATGACTCTAGCCGTAGGTTTTCTGGAAGCATTCGGTATTGAACGTAACCCAAAAAATAAAATAAGCGCCGGCCTTACCTGTTTCATTGGCATATTGGCGCTGACTTTAGGCCGCGTGCCTTTAACTGGCGCGGTGGCAAACTTTGTTGCCACAGGCCTGGTCCGTGATTTAACGGGTGTAAGCGTCACCTGGACTGAGTGGATTAGTTCTATGTGGGTGGTTGCTCCAATACCCGCCATAGCTACTTATTTTTATATTACCCGCAAATATAAGCCCGATGTTGCATTATCCAAAGAACTAATGCGCGAGCAAGTAAAAAGGACCGTTGATAGTTTAGGGCCCATCAGCTCCAAGGAAATCCGTGCCTTAATTCTTGTCCTTGCGGCAATTACTCTATGGATTATTGACCCTTATTTAAACATAGGTACCAACCAAATTGGTATATTAATCGGCATTTTGTTCATCATGCCTTATATCGGCTGCCTTAACATGAACGACTTTAAAGGCCTTTCTTGGGACACATTTATTTTTGCAGGCGGCTCTTACTCAATAGGTATCGTTCTGACAGTGACCGGTTTTTCCCAGTGGGCTGCCGCTGGTATTTCTTCTCTGTCATTTTTGCAAAATGGAAGCTTCTTTGTTATCGGTGCTTTTGTTATATTGTTGTCCGTACTGGTACATATTCTAATTGAAAGCATGGGCGAAATCTCTTTAACTACGCCCATACTTGTAAAAACAGGCTTGCTTTCCCCCAAAGCTGTGTCCATGCTGGTTCCGTACGGCGATGGTCTATTCTTGTTCCCATATCAGGCTACACCCATAATTCTTTCCCTTGGATTCAATACTACGGGTTGGTCTGATGTCACCCGCTATGGCATCTTTCTTACTATTATAGGAATCCTACAGGCAATGTTGTGGTTATCGGTATACTGGGTCTATACAATGGCATAAGCCTGTATTAATTAGCTTGGAGCATTTGATTCCCTTACCAGTGTTCGTTAGACGCAGGGTTATAGGTCCCTGCCTGGCGACCACGATGGTTTGTCCTGGTTCGTCAATCATTTGCGCTGCAGAGGACTCTTATATCTCCTTTTTCTTTTTGATCTTTGTTTATAATAATAAATCGCCATGAAAACAATAATTCCGGTGACCACCAAAGCGATAGTCGAGTAAGTGTCCATATAATGTACGATGGTATGCCATGACTCACCTGCAAATACGCCAAGCCATACTAGTACAGTGTTCCAGATAGCTGTACCTATTGTTGTCAGCACAAGAAATACACCTAAATTCATTCTAGCCGTCCCTGCCGGAACCGAAATCAAGCAGCGTATTATGGGTATAAAGCGGCAGAAGAACACTGTCGAATTTCCTTGCCGGGCAAACCAACTACCAGCTTTATTTATATCATTTGGCTGCAGGTGCAGTACTTGCCCAATTTTGCCGGAAAGTAGCTTTTCTAAATATTCAGGGGTGATAAACCGCCCGCAACTATACAAAATTATAGCGCCTATCACCGAGCCTATAGTAGCGAATATAATCACTATCCACACATTCAAATTAGAATATGTAGTCATGAATCCCCCAAATACCAAAACTACTTCTGAGGGAATTAGAAGGATGATGTTTTCTAAGACAATTAGAATGCCTACGCCCCAATATCCCAATTGATTAATAGTTTCAATAATTAAATCATGCATGGATAATATTTCCTCGGCCTTCTTTTCCAGGTTCTGGCTGTAATGACGTTAGTCTTTCTAAGAATATATATTCTCTGGCGTCTTCGGAAATCTTCACCTGATCCATTTTTAATCTTGATGACCACACACGTGCTTTCCAGCCTGATCCAAGATATCGTAGATCCGGTCAATCCAATCGAAATGTTCCGGCTTCATCAGCACCGATCGCAAACTAGTCAATGAATCCTGATCAACTACCATGTCTCCCGGCAGGTCAAAGAAGCTTACCGGCATCTCTGCGAGGGCCAAATGAAGACCAAACAATGCAGCTTCAGAAAATATTCCGCGGGCCAGTTCGGAGGAACGACTAGCGCTGGGCGCTTTCACCGCCCATACTACAATATCAAGTTCAGGGGTAAATGCCGGTATAAAACGATTATCGGCAGCAAGTTTCTTAAATAAGGCCAGGGCCGCGCTCCTCGATTTACCGAGACCAGTTGCAAACACCCCGCCTTTTACAAGGGGCAGCAACTTTTGCGTAGCCCATAGACCGACTGCCGATGCGCCCGGCCTCGAACATTCAAGACTGATTTCCCCTAGATGGAGTTCATTTGAACTGAAGTAGGTGTAAGGAGAGTCATGTTTATAGAAACGCCCTACTGAAGGGTCTTTGAAGATCACACATCCACAGCCGTATGGCTGTAAACCGTGCTTGTGGGGATCGATAACAATCGAATCTACCTCGCTCAAGCGATCGTAGGCACGTCGTGTCTCTTCCATCAGATTGTCCACCAAACAGAAATAGCCGCCGTAGGCAGCGTCCGCATGGATGCGAAAACCATATTTATCCCGCAGGCTGAGGAGTTCCGGCAAGGGATCGACTGAGCCCGTTGCCGTAGTGCCGATAGTAACAATTACTGTTCCGACCCTCCCTTGTTCTAGCCGCTTCTCCAATTGTGATAGATCCATTCGAGACTTTCGATCAGTAGGAACTGATTCGAAATTAAGCCCGAGCACGCTGCTGAGCCGGTGATGCGTGTAGTGGGCCTGCTGCGAGGCGAGTACTGTATCTCCGGGACGCAGTTGTCCCGACACCCACAATGCTTCCATGTTGGACATAGTGCCGCCTCCACAAAGATGTCCAAGATGCGTATCCCAGCCAATCATTCGAGCTATCCCTGCTACCGCTTCTTTTTCCATAGCAGAACTTGCCCTTCCACCATCAAGAGCGTGGTTGTTCGGGTTTATCCACATTGCCAGGGCATAGGCAAGGCGTGCGACTGGATGCGGCGGCTTCAGCATTTGTCCCGCATACAGAGGATGAAAATATGGATAGTTGTCCTGCAGGCGAGCCGCTGCTTCCAACAGCACAGCTTCCATACCGCTCGTTTCCTGTGCTTCCCTGGCATGGGCGGGCAAATCGGCAAATCCCTCTTCGAGTGCGCCCAGGGCTTTAAAGAGAATTGATAGAGAGTTTTTTTCCAGCATAGCTGATGTTTTGTTTTCCATAAAAAACTCCTTTCATCCTCGTCCCTTATCCAAATATTTCGTTCTTCTTGGGACCTTCGGAACAGTATGATGGCCCAATTATACCGTTTCGCCCGGCGTCTGTAAACCGAGCTGACCCACCTTTGGTTTTCCCCAAAAATCATCCAATGAGTCTTGCAGGGAAGTGACAATCGAATAAAATGTCTTCGTGAAGGTGATTCCCTGCCAGGGAAATGGCCAGGCGGGTTTTGCTTTGTTGAATTTTGAGAATTGGTATGATAAAATATTTGCATACAAAGTGACTGGAGTTGAAAAGATGCGTAATTATTCTTGCTAATTTTATAAAGCATAATAACTTTTGAGGGCTGAAAATGCCGCTTGTTTTGTTGTGCTTAAGCAAGAAAGTTACTGATTCTTTTTACTCAAGTAATATATCTTCGTCATGCCCAATATGGGTGTGGCTTTGCTGTATTTATGAGCTGCAAGAAGTGACTTTCTTGCAGCTTTTATGTTTTATACAGGAGGATAATTTATGTCACTAATAAGTGTTGCCAACCTGACTTTTGCCTATGAGGGCAGTTATGATAATATATTCGAAAATGTAAGCTTTCAAATAGATACAAATTGGAAATTAGGATTCACAGGTAGAAACGGGCGGGGTAAAACTACATTTCTCAACTTGTTGCTGGGCAAATACGAATACAGCGGTAGTGTTTCGGCAAATGTAAACTTTGAATACTTTCCATTTGAGGTAATTAATAAAGTAATTGACACCATCAAGATAATTGAGCACATCTGTCCGGACTATCTTTTTTGGGAACTTATGCGTGAGCTTTCCCTGCTGCAAGTTTCTGAGGACGTTTTATACCGCCCTTTTTATACACTTTCCAACGGAGAGCAAACAAAAGTATTACTTGCTGCTTTATTTCTTAAAGAAAATAGTTTCTTGCTAATCGATGAGCCTACAAACCACCTTGATCTGAAGGCAAGAAAAATTGTCAGCGACTATCTGGTGTCTAAGCGGGGTTTTATTTTAGTGTCTCACGACAGAGTATTTCTTGATAACTGCGTTGACCACATTTTATCAATTAACAAAACAAATATTGAAATTCAGAAAGGGAATTTTTCATCCTGGTGGGAAAACAAAAAAATGCAGGATAACTTTGAGCTTGCAGAAAATGAAAAACTCCTAAAAGATATTAAACGCCTGTCAGCCGCTATTAGACGCACCTCTGATTGGTCAGGTAAAGTGGAAAAAACAAAGTATAGTAAAAAGAATTCAGGGGTAAAGCCTGATAGAGGTTATATAGGTCACAAGGCCGCCAAGATGATGAAACGCTCTAAGACAATTGAATCAAGACAACAGTCAGCTATTAAAGAAAGAGCCAAACTCCTAAAAAATATTGAAGGCTCCGACAAGGTGAAGATTTTTCAAATTAAGTATCATGCGGCCCGCCTTGTAGAGCTTCAAAATGTTTCAATTTTCTATGGCGAAAAAATAGCTTGTCAGAATGTCAGCTTCACTGTTGAGCAGGGTGACAGAATAGCTCTTTGGGGTAAAAACGGCTCAGGAAAGTCAAGCCTGATTAAGCTGATTAGCGGAGAAAACATCACTTACACTGGTACTTTCCGAAAAGGAAGTCAGCTTAAAATATCCTATGTTGCGCAGGGCACCTCGCATCTTAGGGGCAATTTATCCGACTATGCTACAGATAATAATATTGATGAGAGTCTATTTAAGGCTATTTTGAGAAAACTTGATTTTTCCAGGGTGCAATTTGAAAAGGGTATGTCTGATTTTAGCGCTGGACAAAAGAAAAAAGTGTTGATTGCCAAAAGTCTTTGTGAGAAAGCTCATTTGTATATCTGGGATGAACCACTTAATTTTATAGATGTCATCTCCCGGATGCAAATTGAAGAGTTGCTGCTTGAATACTCACCAACTATTTTGTTTGTGGAGCATGATAGTGAATTTTGTAAAAATACTGCAACAAAAATTGTCGAACTTTAACTTAATTTTGTGGATACTCATTGCTTCAAAAGAAATTCTTTAGCCTTTGGCGGTTCTTGTTTCTTTTCCCTGACCGGGTTTATTGAATGATTACAGCACATAATAACCTGTAACAAATGAAACGGGGTGAGGACTGTGAACTGCCACATAAATAAATCCAGGTGTATTTTACTGATTCCAATAGCAATTGTTCTTATGCTGTTATCCGGGTGCCCCGGGAGCGAGCAAGCTCAGCAAAAACCAGTCAGTGGCAGTGGGAGTAAACAGGAAATCAAAATTGCGGTAAGCCTAGCTGACATGGAGAGAGATGGGAACCAGACTATTAAGAAGACCATGAGCGGGCGGCAGGGACAGGGCGGGCAGAGTGGTTCCCAACAGCAGGGACAACAAAGCCAGCAGGCTGCCGGGGGCCAGGGCAACCAGCAGGTAAATATTACCTGGCTGGATGCTAAAAACGATTCGGCCAGGCAGGAAAGGAGCTTGAGCAGCTGGTAAATCAAGATATCAAAGTAGTTATCCTTCAGCCAGTTGACCCATCGGCAGGACCCAGGCTTGTGCGCAGGCTGGCCCAGGCCAATATCAAGGTGATCGCCCTGGATTCACTTCCTGCCAACTCTCCGCTGGATGGCTATATTACCCCGGACCACACCAGGACCGCAGAATTACAGTGCCGCTACCTTCTAAGCAAGGCCCAGGGTAGATCTGCGCCTATCAAAACGGTGATCTTGCAGGGTGACAAAAACGACCAGACTGCACGGGAAATCACCTCATCGGTGCTGGAAAATCTGAAAGATAAACCGCAGGTGCAGGTGGCGCTGGTTAAGGATCATCCTGGTGGTGACCCAAAAATGGCAGCAACAACACTTGAACAGGCACTGATTTCTACCAATAACCAGATTGATGCGGTTCTTGCTACCGATAGCCGCATGGCTGAGGCGGCAGTTGAGTTGTTGAGAAACCGGGGCTTAAGCCAGCGAGTCATAACCGTGGGGGTTGGAGCCGGCCAGCAGGCTTCCAGGGCACTGGTGGCAGGAGACCACGATGCTGAGGTGGACATCATGCCGGAGCTTATAGCGCAACACGCCTTTGACGCAGCGATCGGGCTGGCTGCGACCGGGCACTGGCAGTACGACAAACAGGTAAAGAACGGCGATTTTGATGTGCCGGCCAGGGTAACCCCGGTACGTTTGATAAGCGGAAGTGATGCGTATCTGCTTGAGCAGCGCTGGGGCAAGTTAGCCGGCCAGGAAGGTTCTCAGGGAGGACAGCAAGGGCAACAGGACAGTCAGAATGAACAATCAGGTGATCAAAAACAGGGCAGCGACAGCGATGCGGCCAAAGCTGGAAGCGGGCAGGGCAATAATGGTGGAGGCAGGAAAACAACTTTGCGGATTACCACCCAAGATGGAAAAACAGTGGAGATGCAGATTAACGGTGAAATTAAAAAAATTGAAACACTTGATAGCGCCGGTGAGGGTGTGGGTAAAACCAGCGGCCAGGGACAGGCTGGACAGGCCGGGACGACGCAAAGGTAAGATTGATGTTTTGCCGGGAAGCTGTTCCGGACAGACAAGTTTTATTTTTCGGTGACAAACATCTGTCGCCTCTTAATTACTCATCGCAAAGATTCCTTTCGACTAAGTATAGATTACAAGCTCGTTATTTCCTTCCTGGTCGGCCGGAGTTCCCTCAAACTAGCGCGGTCACCTAATTTCTGGCTTATTAATATAGTTCCCGCCTCATAAAGGTAATACAGTAATACTGTAATAATATTTCGCCGGTGATATCAGCCTAAATTGCGAACGGCTGCTAACAGGCGGGACAGCAACGCGGCATCCTTTTCCCCCGGGCTGCTCTCGACACCGGTCATGACATCGATGAAGCTTGCGCCTGTCTGCTTCACAAAATCGCAGACATTATCGGCATTTATACCTCCGGCAATGATCACTGGCTTAGAAGAAAGCTTGATAATTTGTGAGCAGAACCTGAGATCCAGTTCGGTTCCATTTTCGGATGCATTCGCTGGAACACGTGAATCTGCAAGCAATCCGTATATGCTGGTTTTACACAGCTCTCCGACGATCGTTTCAATATCCACGGTACCAAACTGTGAGCTCCAATCTTCCATTGCCGGTGGAACTGTTTTAATCACATCAATATCCATTTCCCGCAGCGCATCGGAAATAATTATCGTATCCGCCAGCGTTTCCTGGTAATGAAGCTGCACCAGGTCCGGGCGCAGGCTTGCTGCCAGTTCGATCACTTTCTGGGGGGCCCCGCCGGTAACAATGCAGCTGCGGTGCGGGGGCTGTACCAGGCGCAGCAAGGGCAGCGCCTGGTCGTGGCTTAAATTCCAGGGAACCGGAAGCGGGTATTCCACCACAAAGCCAATGATATCTACACCCAGCTTCATGCACATTCCCACGTCGGTTTCACTTTTCAAACCGCATATTTTCACTTTGATGCTGCCCATTAATGAAATCTCCCATTCCTTGGCTAAAGGCCAGATAGCGCTCGACCATGTTCTCAGCCTGCCAGATTGCCGTTCCGACCAGCACCGCATCGGACCCCGCTTGAACTGCTGCCCGAGCTTGAGCGGGGGTTTGCAGGGAGCTTTCACTGATCAGCAGGGCATCTTTTGGCTTATATTTAGCCAGCAGCGCTGTGGCAGAAACGGTTCCGTCATCTATTTCAAGTTCAAGGATATTGCGGTTGTTGATTCCCACCAGTTTGGCGCCGATTTTCCCGGCTAAGATCAATTCTTCTTGCGTATGAGTCTCCACCAAAGGCTCCAGTCCGATTTTTAAAGCTTCCTGATAAAGTTTTGCCAGTAGGGGAGGTGTCTGCAGGGCGCAGATTAAAAGAATTGCCTCGGCGCCACAGGCCTTTGTAAGCAGCAAGTCCTCCTCGCAGTTTATAAAATCCTTGCGCAGCACGGGGAGCGCGGTTGCTTCTGCAATTCGCTCCAAAAGTGCAAGGGAGCCGCCAAAGTTTTTGGGCTCGGTGACCACCGACAGGGCGGGGGCGCCTGCTGCAGCCAGCAGCTTTGCCGCTTCCACCGGGTCTCTGCCTTGCAGCAAATCGCCTTCCTTGGGAGACGTGCACTTGATATCGGGAATGACGGGAATAAACCCCGCCTGTTTTCTTGCCAGCAGTGCCTCTGAAAATTTTGTATTCATATTTCTATTCCCCAAACGAGTTGGACATTTCACACAGCTCTTTCAGTTTTGCTGCCGCGGCGCCGCTGTCGATCAGCTGCTGAGCCAGGGCGATGCCTTCTGCAAAGCCGGCTGCTTTGCCGCCGACTTTCAAGGCGCCGGCAGCATTGAGCACTATTGCATTGCGTCTGGGGCCTGTTATTTCGCCGGAGAAGACCCCACGGATCGTATTTGCGTTTTCTTCGGGTAGCCCGGTCATAATTTCCTCCAGCGTACAGCGCGCCAGGCCAAAGTCCTCGGGCGCAATCTCATAGGTGGTAATTTCGCCGTCCTTCAGTTCGTTGATTCTGGTTTTGCCCAGCAGGGAGATTTCGTCCAGGCCATCCAGGCCATGTACAAACATGGCGTTGGTGTAGCCCAGCTCTTTGGCCACATAAGACACGGTATCCAGCAGCTCGGGCTTGTAGACGCCGAGGATATGCCGGGGGGCAAAAGCGGGGTTGATCAGCGGGCCGATGATGGTATAGAAAATGGTTTTTATACCTAGCTCCGCTTCCGCAGGGAGGACCTTGCACATGACCGGGTGGAACAAAGGCGCGTAGATGAAGGCAATGCCGATCGCCTCGATCATCTTTTCAGCCTGGGCCGGGGTCAGGTTGATGTTGACACCCAGGGCCTCCAGCACATCGGCGCTGCCGGACAGGCTGGAGATGGAACGGCTGCCATGCTTGGCGATGGGGATGCCCGCTGCCGCGGCAACGATGGCTGTTGCAGTGGAAATATTGAACGTGCTTAACCCGCCGCCGGTACCGCAGGTGTCCATCAGGTCGGCTTCCACCTTGGGCCTCAGGCGAACACAGTTTTCACGCATGGCTTTGGCAAAGAAGGCCAGCTCTTTTAGCGAACTGCCTTTCATCAGCAGCGCGACCTGGAAGGCGCCGATCTGAATATCGCTGACCTCGTCATTGTTGATGGACCGGATCAGCTGAAAAATCTCGTGTTCAGTCAGCTCCTGGTTGGTTGTTGTCTTGTTCAGAATGTTTTTATACATAATCGTCCTCCAAATTAAATTTCCTATTACTTATTTATTTAACGGTCGCTTCCATGCCTTTTTTCATATTGCGGATATATTCTGAGACAGGCTCAACGCAATCCCTGCCGAATTTTGCCACCAGCCTGACAATTGCGCTTCCGACAATTACGCCATCGGCCAGCCTGGCCATGCTGCCGGCCTGTTCAGGGGTGGCGATGCCGAAGCCAATCGCACAGGGAACGTTGGTTACCTCCCGGACTTTTTGCACCATTTGGCCGGTGTCCGTGGTGATCTCGCTGCGTACGCCGGTCACCCCTAGGGAAGATACACAATAGATGAAGCCTTTGGCTTCTTTGGCGATCAGGGAGATCCGATCAGCCGAGGTGGGGGCTATCATGGAGATTAAATCCACGCCGTGGCCTTCGCAAACACCTGCCAGCTCGTCTTTTTCCTCATACGGCAGATCGGGGACGATAATTCCATCGATGCCGCACTGGGTGCACCGGGACATAAACCTGTCTTTACCGTATGTGTAAACCGGGTTGAGATAAGTCATAAACAATAGCGGGACCGCCGTTTTTTGCCGGATGCGCCTGACCGCATCAAACAGCTTGTCAGTGGTGCAGCCGCTCTCCAGGGCACGTTGGTCCGCCTCCTGAATGACGGTGCCTTCCGCCACCGGGTCGGAAAACGGGATGCCGATTTCGATCAGGTCGGCGCCTGCCCTGGCCATGGCGGGGATTAGCTTCTCCGTAGTTTCCAGATCCGGGTCGCCGCCCGTGATGAAGGCAATAAAGGCCTTGCGGTTGGCAAAGGCTTCGGTAATTCTACTCATTAAGTGAGACCCCCTTGTATCTGGCGATTGCCGCCACGTCTTTGTCGCCCCGGCCCGAAAGGTTGACGACGATAATCTGATCCCCCGCCATAGTTGGTGCGAGCTTCATGGTGTAGGCCACGGCGTGGGCGCTTTCCACTGCGGGAATGATGCCCTCCGTGCGGGAAAGATAGGCAAAAGCGCTTACCGCTTCACCATCCGTCACCGGCACGTACTGGGCCCGGCCTGTGTCGAAAAGCTGGGCGTGCTCCGGCCCGATGCCCGGGTAGTCAAGCCCTGCCGAGATGGAGTAAACCGGCGCGATCTGTCCGTATTCGTTCTGGCAGAAGTAAGATTTCATGCCGTGGAACACACCTACCGTACCATTGGCGATGGTTGCCGCGTTCTTGGGGGTGTCTGTGCCCAGCCCGGCCGCCTCGCAGCCGATGAGTTTGACCGTCGGCTCCCCGATAAACTCGTAGAAGGCCCCGATGGCGTTGCTGCCGCCGCCCACACAGGCGATGACCGCGTCAGGAAGCTTGCCCTCCGTCTCCAATAGTTGCTCTTTAATCTCTTTACTGATAACACTCTGGAAATCCCGCACAATGGTGGGGAAGGGGTGCGGCCCCATGACCGAGCCCAGCACGTAGTGGGTGTCAGCCATGCGTGTGGTCCATTCGCGCATGGTTTCGTTGACGGCATCTTTTAAGGTCATTGTGCCGCTGGTGACTGGGTGGACCTTAGCGCCCAGCAGCTGCATGCGAAACACATTCAGCGCCTGGCGCTCGGTATCTTCCTTGCCCATAAAGATTTCGCACTCCAGGTCCATCAGGGCGGCAGCTGTAGCAGTGGCCACGCCATGCTGCCCCGCGCCCGTTTCCGCGATCACGCGGGTTTTGCCCATGCGTTTGGCCAGCAGCGCCTGCCCCAGGACATTATTGATTTTGTGTGAGCCGGTATGGTTGAGGTCCTCCCGCTTGAGGTATAGCCTAGCGCCGCCCAGGTCACGGGTCATCTTCTCCGCGTAATACAAGAGCGATGGCCTGCCCGCGTACTTTTTCAGTAAATTACCCAGCTCATTTTGAAAATCAGGGTCATTTTTAAAGAATTCGTAGGCCTCTTCCAGTTCCTGAACGGCCTTCATTAATGTCTCCGGTATATACTGCCCGCCGTAATCGCCAAATCTTCCTTTTTTCATATACACACCACCCTGGTTACGCTTTGAATTTCATTTTGTGGAGGCAAATAAAAAAGCTTTTATCCTGTCTCAGGACAAAAGCTAATTACTTCTGTGGTGCCACCTAAATTGATGCAAATGCATCCACTCATTTTACGTACCATCATACGCATTCCCTTTGTAACGGGCGGACATCCCGTTGGGCATTACTCAGTCATAGACCTTTCCTCCCACCTTTATGAGTCCATTCCATAGTACGCTGCTTATTGCAATCCCACCAACCTGCAACTCTCTGAAAAGCAATCCAAACTATGTACTCTTCTCAATCAACAGTTTACTGTATTAATTTCTACTAATATACTGCAACTTTTAAAATTTCTCAAGTGTTTTATTTCGGAAAAATAATCTGTTTTTTGATCTATGCTAGCGTGGTAAAATCTGTATTATACAGGTAATCAAAAAAGAGGAGTTTGGAAGCAGATAAAGATTATTGTACGGTTGGGGCTTATCTTTATTTTTGATCTATATTATGATAAGACAATAATAGCAATAGATGGTGGTGAAAATTAATCTTGAAAGCACCTGACGTTAAATATATTGAGCATATTCCTGTTGCGCCCAAAAAAGGTTTAATCCTGACCAGATTAGGTTATTGGAAAGGAACTACTACACTCAGCGAGAAAGACAACCTATTAATTGATACGGAGATTAAACGGGCGCTCCTTTTATGTAATGCCAGGGGGGCCTTTTGCTATTGCCGGATTATTGAGCATGCAGCCAATAAAGTTGTGTTGGAAAACGGCACCGAATTGATCAGCGAAAAGCTGGCTTCATTTTTAAAGCACAGTAGCGATGTTGTGCTGATGGCCTCCACCCTCGGGCGGGAGATCAGCTATAAAACCGCCCAGGAGATCAAAAACGGTAATGTAGCAGCCGGTCTGATCTTAGACGCGACAGCCTCCGTGGCAGTTGATGCGGTCTTGGATTGGATGATGAGCTTGATCAACAAAACAATCGTGATCAAGGGCAAGGTTCTGACTAGGCGCCGGTTCAGCCCCGGCTATGGCGATTTGGACCTTTTTTATCAAAGCGTTATATATGACATTCTGGAGCTAGAGAAAATGGATATAGCCATTACCGATAGATTTATGCTTGAGCCGGAAAAATCGGTGATAGCTATCGCCGGGATTGAGGTGTCACATGATTAAAGAATCGTTTAGACGCAGGAGTGAATTAGTTTAGAAGTGGTAAACCCATGGAAGACACCCCGATTACCAGTTGTCTTAAAAGGGAGGGTACCGGTGCGTATTCCTGAACAAGTGAGTAAAGTGCTTGATACATTAAAGAAACATGGCCAACAGGCCTTCATTGTCGGCGGCTGTGTACGGGATCTGTTGATGGGTAACACGCCTGCAGACTATGACGTGGTTACCCCGGCGTCCGCTGCGGAAATTGCGTCTTACTTTCCCAAAACTGTTCCCATTGGCGAAAAATACGGCACTATTGTGGTGCTGATCGAGGGCCTTGCTGTAGAAGTGTCGACTTTCAAGGGGGTAGCGCCAGTGGCATCTACGGAAAAGGGCGGCAGCACTGCTAGTAAAGTAGAGGCGCCTGAGACAGACTGGAGCAGTCTGTCCGGTTTGGAGCAGGACCTAGCCTTGCGGGACTTTACCATCAACGCGATGGCCCTTGATCCAGACGGCGGGCTCATTGACCCGTTTGGCGGGGCAGTTGACCTGCGGCGGCAGGTGCTCCGGTCCCCGCGCGATCAGGCGGAGCAGCACATCATTGAGGATCCTTTAAGAATGCTGCGGGCGGTCCGCTTTTGCAGCACCCTTGGGTTTACTATAAGCCGGAGTGTATTTGAGGCCATCGTCAAGCAGTCAGATCTGCTGCAAAGGGTGGCGCCCGAGCGGGTCCGAGAAGAGCTTAACCGCATTTTGACCTCTGACCGCCCGGCTAGGGGGATCCGGCTCTTGCTTGAAACCGGCCTGCTAGGGCAGTTTTTGCCTGAGGCCGTCGCCATGGCTGGCTTTGACCAGCGCAGCAAGCACCATGACAGGGATGTCTTTGAGCACGCGATGGCTGTGCTGGAGGCGGCGCCACCCCGACTAGCGGTGCGCTTGGCGGCCTTATTGCATGACATCGGCAAGCCCCGGACCTTCAGCATAGATGAAAAGGGCGTTGGACATTTCTATGGCCACCACCTTGAGGGTGGCCGCATGACCCGGGAGATCTTAAAACGGCTCAAATACGACAACAAAACCATTGAGAGGGTATCCATGCTGGTGACCGAGCATATGAGCCGCTTCTCCCATGTCAGGGACAAAACCCTGAAAAGGCTAGTCAGCCGCGTGGGGGAGAATAACCTGGCCGACTTGTTTGACCTGCAGCGTGCCGATATCCTGGGAGCAGCCCCGCCCTATAACTTCTCCCTGCTGAACACCATGCGGGAGGGTATCGACCGGATCATCAGCAAAAAGCAGCCGCTGCAGGTAAAAGACCTGGCTCTCAATGGCCACGACCTGCTTGCGCTCGGGTTTCCGCCGGGGCCGGAAATCGGCCGGGTGTTAGACCGGTTGTTGGCTGCTGTGCTGGAAAACCCCGAAGGAAATGACCGTGCTGCCTTGCTGAGAATGGCCATAGAATATCTAGGTCAAACTAAAGAGAATACTTATTGAAAAAATAGATCGCCGAGAACATCGTTTACAAACAGAACAAAGGCTTCCCAGTACCGTTCGCTCTTTAGTTTTGAAAATGATTGAACATGGCATTTGGATAAAAACGTTTTTAAAGCCGAAAGATATTTCAAGTTGAGCGGTTGGTGGAAGTTTATGCTAATTAAAAAGGATATGTTCGTCAAGGTATTTAATAATAATTAGGTTTGATGGAGCTCTCCCCTGCCTTAACGATCATGGCAATTTGCTCATAAAAAAACACCGCATGATTGCGGTGATAGCAGTACCAGCGCTATATCTCTTTTAGGAAAGACTTACTTTAAAATCGCATAATACTGTTAACATGTGCTATTAGCTAAGAACTTATTTCTCATTAAAGTCGTACGAAACTCAAATCTTAAATTATCGTTTCCTGCATCTATTTCATTAAAAATACTAAGAAACATGTTCCTTATCGCTTCATATTTTTCATCATCACTGTTAGCAGCCTTCGACTTCTCCATATAATTCCGCACTAATCTTCCCAAAGCTGTACTTCTCGTCATTAGTTCTTTAGTAATTATAAATACGTTACCATCTGGTAATTCAATAGATTCAATAGCTTTTTTCATATATTTCCCTCCATTAATTATTTGGTGCTAACAGTTTCCTTGTTCCATTATATGGCTGATTTGCCAACATGTCAAAGTAATTTTCAAATAATTCTAAAATAGATTAATCGGATTACCCACGCAGGCGGCTTGGGATTCAGGGGTAATATTCCCTATTGATATGTTTCTTCATTGGTTGGCACATATTTGCAAAGTATGTTATATTTAATCAGATTATTAATTTATGGACGTGGGGTAATAATACCGCCGTCTTTACTTTTTTCCGGGACCAGTAAGGTGAGGAGCCTTAAACCAAGATTGAGTGGTGGTTTTAGTTGTCGTTTATTACCGGGACAATTGCCCGGGCAGCCATTGTCCTGATTTTGTTTAATGTCCTATCCAAGTTAACGGCCCTGGTGCGTGAAGTGGTCATTGCCCGGGAATTTGGCGCCACTGCTGCCATGGATGCCTATTTAGTGGCCTTTTCTCTCCCTTCAGTCTTGTTTTACCTTTTTACTGGCGCGGTGGCCACGGTGGTGGTGCCTGTCTATTCAGAATATCTCGCCCGCGGCGAGGAGCGGGAAGCACAGAACCTGTTCGGTACTTTCTTTAATGTTCTGGTGTTGTTCCTGGTCCTGGCCACAGCTTTGGGTATGCTTTTTGCACCCCTGCTGGTTAAAATGCTGGCGCCCGAATTTCCGGCAGATACAGCTGTCCTGGCGGTAACGTTGACCAGGTGGATGTTTCCGTTTTTGATCTTCAGCGGCCTTTCCGCCCTGTTCACCGGCCTGCTCAATGCCAAAAATATTTTCGCGGTCACTGCCTTAAACGGCCCGCTTTCCAATATTGCAGTCATTATCGCTGTTCTGGCTTTAGGCAGCCTTTGGGGTGTGCAGGGAATGGCGCTGGGGGTGCTGGCCGGTGGCGTGGCCGGGGCAATCGTGCAACTGCCGGCCTTGCGTCGGACAGGATACCATTTTCGGCCTGGGGTAGCGCTGAACCATCCCGACCTGAAAAAAATTTTTAAGCTGCTGCTTCCCGTAACCCTTGGGTATTCGATCAGCGAAACATATATTCTGATCGACCGTTATCTGGCCTCAGGGTTGGTGGAGGGGAGCATTGCCGCGCTTAATTATGCCAACAGGCTCATCCAGATGCCGCTGGGCCTATTTGTTACGGCTATCGGGACAGCAATGTTTCCCACCCTTACCCGCCGGGCGGCTGAAAATGATTTAAGTGGCCTGGGGGAAGGGGTGCGACGGTCGCTGCGCCTGGTGGTCCTGGTATGCGTTCCCGCTGCCGTAATTTTACTTGTGCTGCGGGAGCCACTGGTAACGCTGTTTTTTGAGCGGGGCGCCTTTGATGCTACGGCATCCGGAATGACTGCCCTGGCCTTGTTATTTTACTCGTTTGGGCTAGTCGGGCAGGCGGGTGAATTTATCCTGGCGCGCGGTTTTTTTTCTATCCAGGATACCCGGACACCAATGGTCCTCAGTGCTGTTGCCGTACTGATCAACCTGGCCTTTAGCCTGGCTTTAATCGGGCCATTGCAGCACGGCGGCCTGGCTCTGGCCAACTCTATCGCTGCCCTGTCCAATATGGTCATGCTGACTTATTTCCTCAACCGGCGTGTGGCTGGCCTGTGGAAACCTGAGATGTGGTGGTTTGCAGCACGCGTAATATTTGCGGCCCTGATCATGGCCGGCTTGCTCCAGGCAATTACTAATGCAACCGGATTGTCGGGCGCAGCTGGGACGCCGGCGCAGGCGGCGCAGGTTGGTCTGGCTGCGGCAATCGGAATGGCCGTTTATTTGCTGACGCTTACCGTCTTGCGCTTAAGGGAGGCCGGCCAGTTCTGGGGCCTGGTTTTGCATAAACTTAAGCCGGGCAATAGTGGTTAATCGCTTCCGACATGTTAGGCCAGGTTTCCTTTTTATTTGCAGGAAGTTTGTAAATAATATAGAATTTTTATAGTCAGGAGATTTTTATCAAACCTGGGAGGTTAGCATAAGATGAGAAACGTTTTGTCACTTTTGGTTGCTGTTTGTCTTATTTTTGTCACGGCAGCAAGCGCAGCTGCTGGTAGTCTGCCGAATCAAGGCTCGTCCTACAGAGTGCTGGACCGGCAGTCGGAGACGATCAGTGAAGGGGTAACCCTGTCATCTTACTCGCTAACCATAGGCGGTCAGCCGGTCAAAATGTCGGTTTTGCATGTAGATTTACAGAATCCTTATGTTGAGTTGGACATCTTGACCGGGGTAGACGGGACTTTGGAAAAAACCCAGTCTGTGGGCAAGATGGCTGAACGTACCGGGGCTGTGGCTGCTGTGAACGGTGGTTTCTTTATCCTGGGGCAGGGCAAACCACTGGGGATGATTGTTCAGGACGGGAAAATGTTGTCCAGCCCGATTAACCGCAGCGACATGCCGGTATTTGCCCTGGACATAAACAGGCGCCCGCTGATGGACTTTTTTCAATTTAGCGGACAGGTAAGGGCTGGTAACGGCAGTGTTTTTCCCCTTTTTGGTGTAAACAAGCTGCGCTATGACCTGGTGGACGGGGGGATGTCCGATACAGACCATTTGACCCTGTACAACCGGCACTGGGGGCAGTTCAGCCGGGGCGTCGTTGCTGAACTGCCCGGCGCTATAGAAACGGTGATAGAAAATGATACAGTCATACAGCAGGTATATGCTGAAACACCTCTATTGATCCCGGCCGGGGGCTACGTCTTATGGGGGCATGGCGAGGCTGCCGATTTTATGACCGCAAACATGCCGGTCGGCTCGCAGGTGAAGGTAAGCTATCAAACCTCCCCGGCCTGGGAAAAGATCAAGCTGGCTACAGGCAGCAACAGCTTTCTAGTCCAACACGGGGCAGTGGCGGAATTTCAGGAGGAGCTAAAGGGGAAAAACTCCCGAACGGCAGTAGCGTCATCTGACCAGGGGAGATTCCTTTATTTAATTGCAGTGGAGAAAAGTAGTCGGAGCGCAGGTGTGGAGCAGGGAGAGTTAGCGGAGCTGCTGGTGGATATGGGTGCTGAAACAGCCCTGAACCTGGATGGTGGCGGGTCGACCACGATGGTGGCGAAATACCTGGGGGATACCGGGCTTTCTAATATTGTACAGCCCAAAGAGGGCTGGCAAAGGCTCGTTACTGACAGCATCGGTATTTTTAATACAGCGCCGCCAGGCCGGCCGGCGGGTTTGATTATCAGCGGCCCGGATGTGCTTTTAGCTTTAACCAGTGGCAATTATACTGTAAAAGGTTACGATAGTCATTATCATCCGTGGCAGCCGCAAAGTCTTACCTGGCGGGCCAGCGGGGACGGTAGTATTGACGACGGTATTTTTACCGCGGGCAATGGCGGGGATGTAATTATTGAGGTCAGCTCAGGAAGCGTAAAGGGGACAAAAAAGGTACATGTCATCGGGGCTGGTGAGATCAAAGAGCTAAAGGTTGACCCTTCTACTATAAGAGTGCGTGACGGACTGGCGGTGCCGTTGTCATTTACCATTGAGACTAAGGACGGTAAGTTATATCCAGTTGATGCCGGTTATCTTACCTTTCATACCACTACCGGCAAAGTGAGCGGCAGTGAATTTATTCCTGACGAAGACGGCAGTGGGGGGGTATTGGAAGTAACTTACCAGGGCTTAACG
>JAQVGZ010000038.1 GCA_028696455.1 Desulfotomaculaceae bacterium
TACCGGGCTGCCTTCTTTTCGAAAAAAATCAATTGCTTTCATCATATTCACCAGAAAAATTGTTTTTAACCATTTAGCAAGCGGTCAGAATGTTCTTGGTTTAACCGGCTTGAATCAGTTTTGCGTAATGGCGGTTTAAAGCTTTTAATTCCTCGTGGGTTCCGCGCTCAACAATCTTACCCCGTTCCAGAACGATAATTTCATCGCAGTCCCGGATGGTGCTCAAGCGGTGGGCAACGATAATGCAGGTGCAGCCGCGCCGGCGAATGCGCTCATCAATTACCTTTTCCGTCAGGGGGTCCAGGGCGCTTGTCGCCTCATCCAGGATCAGGATGGCAGGATTACCCACCAGGGCTCTGGCAATCTCCAGCCTCTGCCTTTGCCCACCGCTAAAGTTGCTCCCCCCTTCATCCAGCGTTTGATCATAGCCGCCGGGCCGGGAGGTAATATCATCATGGATAAAGGCATCCTTGGCCGCCCGGATCAGGTCGAATTCGGAAACGGTATGATCCCACAGGGTGATGTTGTCCCGGATGGACCCCTGAAACAATCCGATATCCTGGTCCACCATGGCCAGGGAGCGGTTTATGGCAGCCCGGGCAATGCTTTCCCTGCGCTTCCCGTCAAATAAGATCTCTCCGGACCAGGGTTTATAAATACCGGCAATCAGTTTTGCCACCGTTGACTTGCCGCTTCCCGATCCCCCCACCAGGGCTACCCGGGAGCCGGGCGTAAGTTTTAAGTCAAAATCCTCAATCAAAGGAGGCTCCAAAGGACTGTAGCCAAAGGTTAGACCTTTCAGCTCCACAAACCCTTCCAGTTTTTCGCAGGCCTGATCACCTTCAGCGTCCCGGACCTCCTCTTCGGTCTGCTCATCCACGGGATACTTCAATACATCGTCGATGCGGTTCATGTCCCCTTCCATTTCCTGCAGCTGGCTGCCCAGGCTGACCAGACCGGTAACCGGCTGCAGAAAACTGGACATCAGGCTTTGAAAAGCCACCAGCATCCCGATGGTCATCTCGCCCTTAAAGATTAGAAAGCCGCCTGCGACCAATACCACCGTATTGGTCAGGGTGGTCAAAAAAGAGGGAATGGCCGATAATAACTGGGTGGAAACCCCTATCTCCTGCTCCGCATTCAATGCTTTGGCCTGGTATCCCGACCATTTGGCAAAAAAGTCGGACTCCGACCCGTTTGCCTTGAGAGTTTCAATCAGCTGCAGGCCCGACATGGCAGCGCCGTTCAGTTTCCCCGTATCCTGTAAAAGCTTCCTGTTCTGGTCCACCCTTTTACGCGACACATACCTCAAATATAAGATGTTAATCACGGCCACCGCTGCCCCCACCAGCGCCAGCCACAGGTTGTACCAGATCATCAGGATAAAATAAAAAACGACCATGACACAGTTCAGGGCGTTGGTGGCCAACTGTCCGGAAAGAAGCTGGGCCACTTTGTCGTTGCTCTGCATCCGGGAGCAAATATCACCGGCATACCGCTGGGTAAAGAAAACCACCGGCAGGCGCAGCACATGCCAGTAAAACTGTGCCGTGGTGTGCAGGGCGATTTTGGTTTCCAGCCTGACCAGATAGTACTGCTGGCTCCAGGTTAATATTCCCCTTAAGAGCATCGTGAAGCCCATGCCCAGCAGCAGGGGAATCAGCCAGTTCTCCTTGCCCCCCAGCAAGATATCGTCCACAAAAATTCTTGAAAATACCGGAATGACCAGCCCCGGGATGACCAGCAAAAGCCCCACCAGGATCACAAAGGTGAGGGCCACGTGCGAACCCGCCAGCCGCTTTTTCAGCGCCGACAGGATATTGGGTTTAGCGCCGCTTTTGACAAAATCCGGCCCCGGTTCAAAGGTCAGCACTATTCCAGTAAAGGATTGATCAAACTCATCTTCCGTGACGACCCTGGGGCCGCTGCCAGGGTCGTTAAGATAAACCTTTCCCTGCTCAAAGCCCTCCAGCACCAGAAAGTGATTAAAGTTCCAGTGTATCACAGCGGGCAATTTCATTTCCTTTAAGGCAGCCGGCTCCCTCCGGTAGCCCTTCGCGATCAAGCCGTAGCTTCTCGCCGCTTTTAAAACATTGCTGGCCTTGCTGCCATCCCGGGAAACCCCGCAGGCGATGCGAAGCTCCTCCAGGGCCACATACCTGCCCCAGTAGGCTAAAATCATGGCCAGCGAAGCCGCCCCGCATTCCACCGCCTCCATCTGCAGCACGGTGGGAACCTTTACCCGTTCCACCAGCACTCACCCCCACCGAATCAAGTATGAGTAAAACTAATCTACCGAGAGAGCTCTTTTCAACGCGGGAATAACCAGACTGACCGGTCTTTGTTCCATAACTGTCACCGAGCCGTCGCAAAGGGTGCCGCTGTTAATTTTTAACGGCGGGCCCTGGGGAGAAGACCACTTAAAACCGCTCCGGGTCGAGTCGTCAACACTTAGATCGATATGCAGTTCAACGGACGCGCCCTGAGCGGCAAGTTTTCTTACCAGGTCCTCATTGCCCAGGGTGTGCAGCATGCCCTGGGTGGTGGCAGGATATTCGGACACCGAAACAACCCTGCCCAGCATATATCCGTATTCTTCTTTTTTAACGGTGGTAGGCGAAATCATTGCTTCCATGCCCGGTAAAATCTTTTTCCCTTCCTCTGCCCGCACGTACATGACCACTTCAGTCGTGATCGTCCTTCCCTGGCGCTCCAGGCTGAATAAAGGCTGCCCCGGCTGAATAATTTCACCCTTGCCCACCCTCACCTCCAATACCCGGCCGTCCACCTGGGAGACCACTTCCGAGGCAAGGTTCAATTCATATTGCAGCTTTTTTATTTTCTCTTCCGTATCTGAGATCAGGGCCGACTTGGTGGTGTTAAACTGCTCCTCCAACAATTGCAGCTCCAGCTGCGCCTGCTGTAATTTAGCTTTAAAGGTGATAATGGTATCCTCCCAATCCCCCGCTGTCAGTTTGGCCAGGTCTTGCCCGGCCGCCCGGGTTCGCAATTGCATTAACTCCAAATCCTTTTTCGCTCCGTTATATTCATGCTCGGAAACGGCACCGTTCTGATAAAGATAGGTTAATCTATCAACATCGTCCTGTTTGTTTACTTCGTTAATCCTGGCTTGCTCCAGGGCAATCCTCGCCAGCTCTATCTCGTGTTCCCTGCCGGATACCACATTTTCATAGTTGGCTTCCTCAAAGGGCAGCGCGGCCCTCGCTTCCCTGATTCTCCCGGTGAGCTCGTAAAGTTGGGACAACTCCGTCCCTAACAATTTTTTCTCATCCGGCCCGGTTTCGTTCATATCCAGGATTATTAAGTGCTCCAATTGTGTTTTCAAATCGTTAATCTGCTCCACAAGCCGGGGCTGCTCAATCCTGGCCACCACATCTCCCTTTTTCACCGGGTCTCCCACCGACACCCTGATATCGGTAATGCGTCCGGAGTCCGGATGGATGATATTATACACACCATAACTCTTGGTCACGATTCCCTGACCGTAAACCTTGGTGGGAATGCTTCCGAAAATGCCCCACAAAACGGCCGTAACCAGAATAACGCCGATGGCGATAAGAGCAAGCCACGCCCTGGGTGTGGTAACCGTAATCAGTTGGTCCAGCTGTTCCGGTGAGGACAGTTTGTCCAGCGCCACCTTGCGAAACAGACCTTGTCTCATAGCTTTCGTCACCTTTAATCAATAAACTGAAATTCGCCGCTGCGAATTATTTTTTTTACCACCAGGTCTCCCACCTCATCGCCGTTGTCCGTAAAGGTATGACTGCCCGCCGCCCCGGGCTTCTCCTTAAAAGTCCGGAGTGTGGCGGCGATAGCCTGCGGGTCGGTGGAACCGGACTCTTCCATGGCCGCTGCCAGCAGCCAGACGGCATCATAACCCTGGGCGGCGTAGGGAGTGGGCGCGGTGTTGTATTTTTTTGAAAATTTTTCGATAAAATCTTTTGTCTCCGGCCGGGGATCTCCGGGGTTAAAAATGGAGCCTACTACCGTGCCTTCCGCAGCTGTTCCGGCAACTTCGTAAAGCTGCGGCGTATCCATGGCATCGCCGGCCAAAAAGGGCACCGAAATGCCGGCCCCGACCGCATCGGCTATAAATATCGCCCCGTCCGGCATGTAATGGGCCACAAATATAGAGTCATAATCAAGGGCGCTCCATTTTTTAGCAATGCGTTCCAAATCTTCCCGGCCGGCATAATAGGAAATCCGGTCAACTATTTTTATGCCCGCATTTTTGGCGTGGTCTTCAAAGGCATTGGCCAGGCCCAGCCCGTAAGAGTCTTCCGAATAATATATGGCCGTCCGCCGGTGGCCTTGCGCGGCTGCAAATAAGGCCAATTGCCTGGCAATTTCAGCATCACTGGGAATATTGCGAAAAACCAACCGGTAGCCCTTTTGGGTAAGGCCGGGAGCCGTCGAAGCCGGGGACAGCATGACAATCCCGGCTTCCTCGTAGATCGCCGAAGCCGCAATGGAAACAAAAGAGGCCCTGTGGCCGATTACCGCCACGAGATTAGGGATTCGGGTTAAAGACTGGGCCGCGGTCACTCCGCCGGTAACAGTCCCCTCATCATCTTTTTCTACTAGACGTACTTTTCTGCCGTTAATGCCGCCCCGGCCGTTAATCTCATCAACAGCCAGTGCGACGCCTTCTTTAAGCATGCTGTTTTTCGTGGCAACGGGCCAGGCCAGGCCGATCAAAATGTCCCCTTTATCGGCTTTATTAAACCACCCCGCCCACTGGGCCAGCAAAATAAGAAGTATCGCAGCCGCCAATAGGGATCCTATTTTTTTCGGGTTGCTACTTTTCAGCATGCCGCACTTCCTCCGCCACAGCAAAAAACTCACCGGTCAAAGCATTTTCCTCCCGTTAACTGGCCAGGCTTAAAAAAGAATGGTAAATGAGCAAATCGCACGAATTAAAGCCGGAATGGGCTAAAAAAATATGCAGTTTACTCAAAGGTTTTTTTAAATCAAAACGGAAAAAACGTCCTCCGGGGCCAGACATCTCAACATCTGGTAGCCGATCCCGGACAATCCCTGAAAAAATGAGGGATTGAAGATCGCCCCCCCGTCTTCACCGTTTAGCACATAATGACGTGATTTTTCCCGGCGCAGTCTCATCCACTGCATCCTTTTTCTTGCTTCTTCCATCAGGTCCGGCCGGTTCAATGTCCTGGAAGCTTCGATCAAAAAATCCACCCTGCCGCTGCCGCCGCAGCAAATATGGTCGCTATAATCCACCGGGAAGGCCAGCGTGAAGGCCAGGGCATTTTCGATATCCCGGTGCAGAAAACCCAGGTCTTTTTCATGCTGCAGCATTGCCAGGCGGGTCAGGCCGACCCCGGGCGCCCCGCTGCACCAACCGGCCATAAAGGCCTTTTGTCCTTTGGGCAGATCCGGGTTCTTCCGAAAATCCGGCCAGTTCCGGTATTCCTGATCATACACGCTGTTTTCATAGGCCAGGGCTTCCTCTGCCGCTTCCCACAGCTTTTGCCCTCCGGTCAGGTCATACAGACTCAACAGCGCACAGGCAATACCTCCCGCACCGTGCCCCAGCCCGGTCAGGGGGGCGTTTTCTATTCCCGACAGCCACACCCGGTACCCGGTCTCCCAGGTTGTCCTTCCTTTAAGCAGCGTCCGGGCACAGATGTCCGCCAAATCCAGGATGGCATCTTTACGGTAGGTCCGGTAAATATTTGTCAGGACCAACAACAGCCCCGCCGCTCCCCCCAGCACATCGAACTGCCTATCCGGCCGTGCCCGGCTGCTTAACAGTCTGCGAATGATCAAGAGCACATCTTCTGCAAAATCCTCTGCCAGGTAATACTGCAGTCCGGCGAAGGCCCGGATAATCCCGGCCACCCCGCTGCCCAATCCCAGTGGGAAACGGTAGAGCGGCATGGGATTGTCCGGATCATGCAGGCTCATTCTAAAATTTTGCAGCATTTCAATAACTTCCAGTCGTATCTCTTCCCGCTTGGTCCGGTGATAAAGCGCCGCCATAAACAGGTAAAGACCTAAGAATCCGTCATAAAGGGAAAATCCGATCAGTCCCAGGTTCATTTTTTGGGTCTGCACATCGTATTGTTTGACGATCCAGGTAGCATCCCCGGCAGGTTGACGAATCCTTTTGCCCATGATTTCTTCATATATTCTCTCTGCCTCTTTCAGGAAAAGCCCCGGCGCCTGCTGCCGGATCTCTTTAAGTGGCGGCATGGTTTCCCTGATTGTGGCGCGCTTCTCCGAGTGTGAAGAGCCTCCGTAGATAGCCAGGGAAGCTATGATCAGATCTGTCTGAAAGGCCAGGTCCTCTTGATCCAGCCTGCCGATCAGGTATCCGGTTCTGTCCATGGCACTTTGCAGAAAATATGCATCACACAATTCCTTTTCGTGATCCAAGAGGGCAATACCGGATGCCTCACCGTAAAATATGGGAATATCCCCCCGCTCCAGGGCATCTCTTTCCGATAAAAAAATGTACCAGAGTTCCCGCAGCCTTTCTTCCGGGGCATAGAGGAGATAGGCCGGGGCCAGCCTTTCGATCTCCAAAGAATATATGAGCCCGCTTTTCAGAAACCGGGGTTGTGACACATATTGCAGCATATCGGCATAAACCTGGGTGGAACGAATCAGGAAACGGAATTTGCAGCCCCGGAAAAGCTCCAGGGGCGACGCTTCACCCAGCAGCTCTTCCTGATACTTTAACAAAAGGCCGTAGGCTTCCCGAAAACCCTCCAGCAACTCGGCCCGGTAATCCTGCACATAAAGCCTGGCACCGTTAAGTAAAGGGAGGTTTTTAAAATCTCCCTGCACCGAGGTCAAGGCTCCCCATTCCACCGTATCCCCTTTTTGGTTCTTTCTCTTCCACATTGGCAGAAAGCCGGTCCTTACCACGGAGTCGTTTAATATATCCAGGGCGCCGGCCGCCTCCGCCTGCCAGAGAGCCGTATTTGCCGTCTGAAAGGGCCTCACCCGGGGCAAAAGCAACGTTTCCATATCCACCGGCACCGGATGTTCCCTGCATGCAATTAAATTTTCTCCGTGAAAATCGTTGCCGCCCAGTACGTAGATCAATGCCAGCAATACGCCTGCCCGGCGGTAAAAGTCCGCCGCCTCCTCTTCCCTGTCCATTGCTTGATAGGCTGCGTACTCCGTCCAGCCATAGCTGCCACAGTCCAGTGTCTCCGGCACCTTGGGCGGCCACTGACAGCCCCTTTGCCTAAGCCAGCGGGCAAACCCAGCCCAGGCCTTGTCCACCGCCAGCCCCCTGGGCTTATAGACTATTTTTACGCCGGATGAAAAAGTCAATATACAAACGCTTTTCCCATGGTTGTGCGCATCGGAAGCGTCCGCCTCAATACCGGTCACTTTTCCCGGCTCCCGCCCGGCCCAGAATTGACCCTTTAACCTGTCCCAGTCCCGGGCCAGGTGTTCCGCCATGGCCCCCATATTGTTTATCCAGTTAGCCAGTTCGCCGGCAACCTGCCTCGCCAGCACGGGATACTCCAACAGGATGTCCGCCCATTTGCCTGCCCGGAGTTCTTCGGCAAAATCAGCATAAGCTTTTTCTGCCTGCTCCCGGGTCAGACCGACTCCCAATAGAGCCACCGGGTTTTGCATGTTTTGAAACAGGCGGAAATGATAATTAAGCGTCCTGAAAGAAAGGTGGCTCAACCTTTTGATCAAAGTCCGGCTCAGATTGGAAATGGCTGAAGGAGCAAAGAGTTCTTTGCGCCCTCCCAATTTCTCCTGAAGTTGCCTTTCCCCGTGATAGGCCAGGGGAAGTATCCAGGCAACGATATCATTTTGGGGAATGATATCGTTTTCGGGGTTGAAGTACAGCTCTTTGTCAATTTGCTCCCCGGCAACAGGAAACAAAGATAAAAGATTTGCAAGACCGTTGACCCACTCCGGCAGCAGCCGGTCCGGGCGCCATGTCACTTCTCCCAGAACGGCCTTTGCCTCTTCCAAAGAAATGTCTTCCACCCCGAGGCGTTTTTGAAAAGCCTGTTCTCCCCCGTTGCCCCCCGCTTTGCTTTTCCACATCTCCCATTCTTTTTCCACCTGTTGGGCTGTGTTTTTGTCACCGGCGGGAATAGTATTCCCCTCCAGGCGTTCTTTGAGGAATGCCCCCTGGCCGGCCAATCTGTACATTACTTCCGGGCTCAAATTCATTTGCACGTCCCCTTTTACCCTGCCTGCAAAGCTTGCCCCGCCGTCCGTTAACTCTGGTCGCTGTCCCGGAAAGGATTCTCCCGGTCCTTGTTTAAGCCGCCAGCCACACAGTCCAAATCTTCGTCAGCCAACTCTTGATGGGGTTGCTTGGATTGACGCTTATTTTTCTCAATGGTGCTTATAAGCTTTTTTTTCAGTTCTTCCCTGCCTTTGCTTTCTCCGTTAAAATCGATTTTCGTTAGTTTTTTGGCCAGATGTATAATTTCTCTGTATTCATCATCCGGTATTTGGGCAATCTTTTCCTCGTCAGTCTCCTCCAGGGCCTCCAGATCGCGAATAAACCGTTTTATCAAAAGTTCATCATTTTTTTCCGTACTCATAACATATACCTCCGTATTCCAGTGGCACGTTTGAAAAGTTTTACTTTCTTACATATATCATCCTTTGTATATTATTATGTTATAAACAGTCAATTTCTATTTTATTATCAGCCAGTTTTTTTTAGTAGCTTAAATCTCGGAACAGCTCAGCTTTGAGAGCATTTTTTCAAATAACTGGCTTACGAGATCATCCGCTGTATCAGAATTTGCCACCCGAAGGCGTATATAATTGTAAACTCGCGGGTAGTAATGCTCATTAAGATTTTTTTATAAATTAAGTACGTTTTTATCCTAAAAGTATTACAGCCCACCTCATAAATTTTTTAAAACCCGGTGGCTTCCTTTCACCTTTCCGATTTATCCGCTGCTCTTTTTAAGAGCAAATAATTCTTTAAAGCCTTTTCCCATGATACCGAATGACTCTCATTAACCTTTTAATTCTTTTTTTGCCAATAAAAAAATACCCCTTTGATACTTAACATGTAGGAGTGTTCAAATGACCATTTAGGGCATTTTGGAATGATACAATAAAAACGCACACTCTTGACAAAAAATAGGGTCAAGGAGATGTTGCGAAAATGGCAAACAAATACACAGAGGAATTCAAACGAGAAGCACAAAGAGTATGTGAGCAGCATGGAGTATGAGCGACGAGCGAGAAGCTCGGGGTCCCGATCAAAACGCTGTACCTCTGGCAACGTATCGAGCGTCTGGGACGAGGTAAACCTCTGAAAGGACTAAAACCTGGCGAAACAGCGGAAGAGGGCTTCAAACGCTTAGAGCGTGAGATCGATGAACTGCGCGAAGCCAACCGTATCCTAAAAAAAGCAATGGGTTTTAGCGCAAAACCCATTGCGCCCTAAAGATGAGTCCGCTAGATTTCTTCGTGTCCAGGTGCCCCATGCAATTTTCTAATAGCGTTATTCTTTCCTATCAGCAGGGACAATCTGAGAATCACAACAGCCTTTTTTATTCTTGTCTTTTCGCCTTTATCTTTGCCCATGGAATAAGCACCCTTTCAGTATAAGCTGCCGTATACATCATTTCAACAACTTTGCCACTGCTTCCGTGATCATCGTTACGGATAATCCACCATGAAAACGCGGTTTTCCGTTGATCACAGTAACCGGTAAAACCGATTTTTCCAATACCACTGCTATTTCGGGGTGATGTTTTATCTCATCACTTTGTACTTCCACAAAAGTAAAATCAATATTTTGTCGTCCAAATTTTTCAGTTAAAATTATTTCTAATTCCTGCGCTTCTTCTTTCATCATCATGATTGGACTGCACCCTGCAGCCTTTGGCGGCCCTCATCAACTGCATCCGGCGGGAATGGGCAGATTGGTGCCGAATACAATAATACCTACTTTTTCCATTAACCGTTTCCTCCAATTGGAAAAATCCTTTAGTCTGAGACACATTTGCGCAACCATGTTACCCGGCCTAATCACAAATTTGAAACACTTTATAAACGAGTGAGAGTATTTCTTATTTCCCGCCTATGTTTTACCAGAATTATTACTGCCAGAGTTTCAGTTCAAAGGTTTTATCTTTTTGCGCATCTAGCTAAGTAGTTTTTATACTCTTTTAGTAAAGCGGCTTTGTACTCTAATTCAGCGCAATCAGGAATATAATTTACTCAATATAGGCGTTCATATTTGGACTTTTAACGGGGATTCTTTCGTGAGCAATTTCCATTTCCAGCATGTCTCTTCAAATTTTTTTGCTATAAACTGCGGTCCATTATCAGTCCTTATTATCGGGAGTGCTATGCCGGGTTCTTCCGCACTTTTGATGCTAATTAGCAATGCTTGTAATACAAGTTATTTTCAAGTTTATAGAGTTAGAAGAACCCGTTTGCGAAATAAATCAAACCTTTCCCTGCCAAACATTAAACGTTTTATTAATTTCAAACGGTTATTGATTCCTTCTACAGGCCCCTGGCTCCATGACTCAGTCAAGCCAGCATAGACAGCATCATAATTCTTACTTAGCGTAACGGCAAATTTATTGAGTTCGGGAATTCCACTTTTATGTACGGCATTTAACCATGCCGGGAGAGCATGTCCAGCTCGACAACGCACCATAGTATGAAATTGGTGGACAAGAGCATACCCCCGTTTCAACTCAGGAAGATCCGTAAGGAGTTTAGTTAATGTTCTTGTTGCTTTTCGAGGCAATTTATGTAATCGTGTCAAAAACCAGTATTGAAGCTTTCGTGGTGCAATTGATTTGACCTGTGTTTTTGGCTGCTCCTCATCTTTGTGATCAATGTTCTTTTGTTCTCTTATCCAGCGGGCTACAGTAGGTCGAGATCCCTGGTAGCCCATAGTTAGAATCTCTTCAAACAATATACGACCATTGTGACAGCCATCAGCTAATCGTTTTTGGAGGTGGCCTATGTAGTTATCCAACAGTGTTTTGGAAGGTATACGCTGGGCCGCTTGCGGGCATTGTTCTATAGAAGCATACTTGCGAACAGTATTACGACTTAGTTTTAAGATTCTTGCAATTTTTCGAAGGGATAGCCTTGCTTTTTAGGTTTTGAATCTCAACAAAATGCACCTGCCGGTTATGCTGACCCAGCGTTGGTTCGGTTGAGGAATTATCTATGACCTGATTACGTAGTTCCACTTCTAAAACGGTTTGTGATAATTTGGGCTGGAGCCGGTGAAACCAACGTTCCAAAGCCTCACCAAGATTTTTTAGTAAATGCCAGCGATCAGCAATTTGCTGTGCATTTGGTGCTCCCATTTGAGCTGCTTTAGCATAGGACTGGGAACGGTCACGACTAATTATTTCCACGCCCGGATGGTCCTGCAACCATTGTTGTAACGTGGATACTTGCCGGTCAGGTAACAGGTCAACAACCTTATGTGTCTCCAAGTCAACAAGAATAGTACCGTAGGAATGCCCTTTTCGCCAAGCCCAATCGTCTACACCTAACACACGCGGTGTGTAGGCATCTTAGGTTCCGGGGTTGCACGGTTAGCACGCAAAACAGTATCAGCACTGGTGGATAACCCCAAATTGCGGGCTAGGCGGGTGGCGGCCTCAGCACTGCTAGCCCTGCCTAAAGCGGATAACGTTTCGGTAAAACGTGCGGTGCGCCGTCCATGGGCCGGGACTAGTTCAGGTATTCGCTCACAAAAGATTCGTTGTTGACAGTCCCTATCAACACAGGCGAATCGGCGAGCAGTAAGACGGATTATCACCGGAGTGCCACGCCAGGCCAAATCGCGCAAAGTTAGTTTATAAAAGCTTCTGATTTTATTTGAAGCTTTGCCACAAACAGGGCATGTTGCAAAAGAACTAGTCATCTCCATTACCAAGTGGATAGTCCTGGCTCCCAGCATCATTATAACTAATTTAAGACCATCGGCCAAAGGCATAATCGGCAGGGGATTACTCATTTTTCATGAGCACCTCTCGGAAATTTCTGACCAATGGATAGAGATAGATGTCCTTTATAGTCACCTGGGAAGAATTATGGTGACGGTCGTTACGACCCCGTCCCTGCGTTTTACCTACATAAACCCAGTTACTAGCCTGATAGCTGATACCCTGAAAGCGGCGTGCCTCAACAAATGTTTCTAGTAAATAGACAGGATGACCGTATTTGTCGTACCAATCTTTACTAATACGTCGGATAATTTGACTCAGAATATGGCTAGCCAGGTAACGTACTTTCACCCAGGGTAGGATTAGAAAACGTGTATTATTAGTAATTAGGTGAATATTTGTTTTACGAGTTCGGGCATCCCAGCCAATAAATTGATCTCTGTTAGAACATGCCCAGGCGGCTGCACCAAATAATAGGCAGGCTAAGGGATTTTGTTTGTAATCCCAAATCATGTATTTCACGTTTTCACCGACTATGCCGCTCCACCCCAGGTAATGATATTGATCAAAAAAACACTTTAAAAGGCTAAGCTCGTCTTTACCTTCAACTGGCTCTATCTGCAAAGGGAGAACGTTATCAAGTACGCCGGTGATACTGGATTTTAAATGGGGTATGTAATTAATTACCTCTTTTTCGTTACCCTTTCGGCCCCATTGTTGGGAAGGGGGTAAAGTTAGGAACTCAACTTTCTCACATGGAAAGTGATTCTCAAGCCTTGATATAGCTAAACTTTTTTAATTTATTTTGACAGAAAAACAATAAAAGACACCTTTGTCTTGGTAAAATAGAGTTGCGAAACAAAATTCCAACAAGACGAAAGGATGTCTTTTATGAAGTCTATTTTACCAGAACAATATGCAGTTGAGAAACAGTTTAACTCCCGAGTAGACAATTTTTTAGCTAAGTATGAACTTGGAAAAAAATTAAGCTCAGCCAATTTTCAAAAAAATCTGAAAAAACATCTAAATCGACCACTCGCGAAGGCTCACATCTAACCTGACCACTCGCCGAGCTATGACATCTAAATCGCTCTGTCACAAGGAATTTCGCTTGTTTCGACCCCTTCCCTCGAAGTAAAAATCAGGCAATTTCTTAGCTGTAGTTTTCAACCAGAAAACCTTGAAAAGCCTATATATCAAGGCCCTTTTCAAGCCTACTTTTCCGCCCTCGACATCAATACGCACGTCTCAACGTGTCTTGAGTTGATGGAATTGATGTCTGTTGGTTATATTTTACAGCATCTGTTCGTGGGAACATATCAATCAGTAGCAAAACCAAAGATAATAAACTAATATATTTTGCTTTTCACCAACCCAATTCTATGCAATCATTTGATTAACGGTCATGTTTACCCTTGCTTCTTCAAAAAGATAATCGCATCATCTTCATCAAGCGGTTTGCTGATCCGATATCCCTGTATCCTGTCGCAGTTGTGTTCCTTTAAATACTGCAACTGGCTCTCGTGCTCTACTCCTTCAGCAATTGTACAATGTCCAAGTTTATGGGCTATCGAAATGATATCGCCAGTATTGCCTTATTATGGTCGGTACACAACAGATTATCAATAAAATATTTGTCAATTTTCATGCAATCAACTTTTAAACCTCTTTCTTTGGCAAGAGAGGAATGGCCGGTTCCAAAGTCATCTATAGCTATGTACCGCCCCGCGTCCCGCAGTTTCTTAATAATATTATTGATGTTATCATAATCGGAAGTAAAGATCGATTCCGTAATCTCAATGCAGATATTATTTGAGTTAACCCAATAATCAATGATAAAGTAGGTATCCATGACCTACAGTGTGCTCCTTGTACCGGTTCTGGTAATCTACATACCGCCTTATCTCTTCTCTTCAAGGCTATCGCTGTAACTGGCACTCCATTTCGTTTACAGGCGCTTTTCCCTTTACGGTGATAGGTTCCACATTGATAGTATCGAGTTCGGCCGCGCATAGCCCTGCTGTTTTTTAAACATTACGTTATTCAAATTGGAATATAAATCATCCCCGGTAGAAATCCGCACTTTCCCATTGTGAAGCCGTGTGCCTGCCTGTGAGAAGAATTCATTGCGATCGTTTAAATTAAAGCAAACCAAGTCGGCTACCTGGCCGCCCTCTACATCGGTGATACGAAGAATCTGACCTTTGCGAACCACAAAAGCTGTGGCCGATGCCGGTGGAATAATTGGCATTTTACTCTCTCCTTTTTATAATCCTTACGAGTTTTATGATTTTTCTAAACTATCCTATCGTCAGTTTACCTGCATTTACACAAACTTAAAGATTATCGGAAAGATAAAGGCCACAAATGCCGTCCAAGCCAAATACACATTTAGATAATCGGTTTGCCATTTCTCCAGTCTGGTAAAGTTTATTTTCTTTTTGAAATATCTTCCGTACATCCACGCCAGACCGGCCAGATTACCCAAAAGGACCAGATTCTCACCCAATGCAGCCACCTTATTAGGGGTGATGCCGAATGCCGACAGGCGGAATAAAATCGCCGACAAGGCCACCCCGTCGATAATCAGCGCGGTTACTATCAGGGCAAGGTTAAGGTAGTCGAACAGGTTGACCGGCTGGTTTATATCCCGGGCCGAGATCACATACAGGACCAAACCCAAGATCATCGCCAGCATAAAATCAAAGGCAATTAGGAATTCCCTCTCCATAAAAGGACTCTTGCCGGTTACGACCATGACTGCCAGGAAACAGACTAGGGTAACCAAAAACAGCGGGCTGAATATCTTGGCCAGTATAGGAGCAAAGTTTTCCACAATGCTCTTCTTGGCATCGGCCAGATAAATGCTGATCATGGCCGCCGCACAGACTCCGTAAATCAATAAGTACTGTTCAAAGAAAACTTCAGCATCAATGCCGATAGATTCGAAAATGGCCATTGTGAACACGCCCAGGACCATCACTCCGGCCATAACCAGCACCGCATAGATGAAGGCCTCCCCACTGAAACGGATGAAGTTCATCCGCCCCTGCCGTCCTTGCCAATCACGGCCGATGTAGGCGGCACCGGTTAGCAGCCAGAGAAACAGCGGCAGGTGCAGACCGCTGAGCATTGCCGTGTGATGAGGGGCGTAGGATGGGTATATATTGACGACCACAGCCGCCAAGGCAAAGATGCCGAAAATCATCCACCAGGCTTTGGTTTCGGCCCCCCGTTTGATGAGGAAGAATGCGGCCACAAAAGGAAGAATAAACAAGCTCCGGTTCTTGACATAGAATAATTCCGAACCAGCATCGGACATTTTGAGGCCGAACAATTCGGGGAGCTTTAGCAAGGTTCCAGCCAGGAGGGTAAACAGCACCACCATGACGATATCGCGCCGATTCTGCCGTTCGGCCTGGGGGTTGACCGGATCAAGCATGAAATGCTTCCACAGATTGTCGGTGTTGACTTTGGCATACTCATTGGAAATAGCGTCGGCATTGCCCAGTCGTTTTAAACTGATCAAAAAGGCTTCGTCAGCAGTCAGGCCTGACGTTATTAGATCATCAATCTGGTCACGCAGGTGGCTCTCCAACTCGCGGATGTCAGTTTCGGTAAAGTTGCCCCGGGCTCTCAAATGATCGCGCCAGGAATTAATCTGTACTTCCAAGTCAAACATACTAGCCCTCCTTATGAATCGTCCCTTCGGACCAAGTCTTGGCCAGAGCCGCTACCACCACTTCCCATTGCTTCCTCTGTATTTCCAGTTCCTGCAGACCTCGTTCTTTGATACGGTAATACTTGCGCTGCCGGCCAGCCTCCGATTTGTACCAATAGGACTCAATCAAGCCTTGTTCTTCGAGGCGGTGTAAAACCGGGTACAGCATCCCCTCTGACCAGATCAATTCGTTGTTAGACATCTCTTTGACCCTTTTGATGATAGCGTAGCCATAGCTGTCACCTGCCTTGAGAATAGCCAAAAGAAGAGGGGTCGCCGATGCGGCGATCAATTCCTTGGATACATTCATTGAATACCCCCTCTATACCTAGCAGTTCTATGTATCAATATTATACCTAGATATTCTAGGTATGTCAAAACAAAAAACAGCTGTTTTCAGCTGATCTACTCGGCATATTTTGGCAACCCTACTATAAAATAATACAATGCGCACCCCTAGCCAATCTTTTAACGGTGGCGGCACCGCTATTAAGGCTGTCGGGGCCGTCAAGGACACCCCTGTGCGCCTCGGCTCCATATTTCTTCAGTACTTCGGCGCTATGATCGGAGCGAGCGAGACCAAGGGATGAACCATTGGTTCATAGCAGCCTATTCATTCGTCCTAAGAATTGTAGTTGCAGCACTTAAATCTTTCCCCCAAATGGCAAAGGCGATCATCCCGCCAAACCACAGGCAAATGCGACCATAAAATTAGTTCCCGGAGATATATTCCAAAGGTAGTGCCTTTCCTTGTGGACAAAAGGAATTAATTTTAGATTTTTCTCGATCTCCCCTTTTCCCAGCAAAAATACTCTGGCGCTGATAAAACAGCAAAGTTACGCCATTACCAGTTTCGATTTAGACAAATTTGTACAGATTGAAGAGCTACATAAGCCTAGAAAAACAAATAACCAGCTGTTTTCAGCTGGTCTACTCGATATATTTTGGTGGAGGCGGGCCGGTCTTTGAGACTACCTCGGACGCGCGCAAGATCATTGTCGAACAGCGGCAGGCAAATCTTTCAAATGACACAATTTAAACTTGACTTCAGAAATAGTGATAACTACAATGTTAACATAAACATTTAACTATTCAAATAATTATATGGATGAGGTGAGGCAATGATCAACATTCTTAAAGCTCTAGCTGACTCACACAGGCAAAATATATTAAGATTATTGGCCAACCAGGAAATGGGGGCCTGTGAGATTATCCAGGCCATCGGCCTGTCACAGCCAGCCATCGCGCATCATTTAAAGATCTTGAAACAGGCCGGATTAATCAATAGTGAAAAGGAGGGGAGAATTGTGTTCTACACCTTAAGAAAAGACGGCTGTCAAAGATTTTTGGAACAGCTGAATTGTTTTCTTGAAGAGCTTTCTTGCTTTAACTGCACGTCCCCCAACCCCTCACCGCTCAGGCAAAATCCAAATCTATGCACAGAAATGGGCTTCGATCCGGAAGTTTGTGAAAATGAAATTTGTGAGAAAAAAATTATTATTAAAAGAAAGAGGAGATAAACAGCAGTTATGTCGGAAAAACCCGCAGGCAGGCTGTCTTTACTCGACCGATACTTAACGGTGTGGATCTTTCTAGCCATGTTTTTTGGCGTCGGGCTGGGCTATGTTATCCCAGAAGTGGCGGACCTGCTAAAAAAATTCCAGGTTGGCACTACTTCAATACCCATCGCCATCGGTCTGATCGTGATGATGTACCCGCCCTTGGCCAAGGTCAAGTACGAGGAAATCGGCAAGGTATTTCGAAACGTCAAAGTGCTGGGGCTCTCTTTGGCTCAGAACTGGATTATTGGACCGGTACTGATGTTCTTCTTGGCTATCCTCTTCTTACAAAGATACCCCGAATATATGGTGGGCATCATTATCATCGGCCTGGCCCGGTGCATTGCTATGGTTATCGTTTGGAATTCTTTAGCCAAAGGGGACTCTGAGTACGCGGCGGCGCTGGTGGCCTTAAACTCAATTTTCCAGGTGCTTTTCTTTTCAGTTTACGCATACTTTTTCGTCACTCTCCTGCCCCAGTGGCTGGGGATCAAGTCCATGGCCATCCATATTTCCATGGCGGAAGTGGCTAAAAGCGTGGTGATTTACCTCGGCATTCCCTTCCTCGCCGGTGTGATCACCAGATTTACTCTGATGCCGGCCAAGGGCAAAGAATGGTATGAGAAAAAATTCATTCCCAAAATTAGCCCGCTCGCGCTGATTGCCCTTTTATTTACTATTATTGTGATGTTCTCCTTGAAAGGCAACTATATCATTACCTTGCCGTTAGACGTGGTTAGAATCGCCATACCGCTATTGGTTTACTTTGTGATCATGTTCTTTCTGTCTTTTTTCCTTAGTAAATCTTTCGGGGTCAATTACGGACAGTCCACTACCCTTGCCTTCACTGCAGCCAGTAATAACTTTGAGTTGGCCATCGCAGTGGCTGTGGCCGTATTCGGCATCGAATCCGGCCAGGCCTTTGCCGCTGTAATCGGCCCGCTTATTGAAGTGCCGGTGATGATCGGGCTGGTGAACATAGCCCTTAAATTCAAGCAGAAATATTATAGCCATGAATTGCGGGGGGCAAGGTAAAGCCATTTATTCGGATGCCTTGCTGTTGCCGGAAGTGGACAGAGTTGCAAAATAGCTACTATGCTTGGCAATAAGTATAATTTTAACCAGAGGAAATAAGGAGGTCGATTCAAGTGAACCAGGATATCATGGAAGCAACACACGGCGATTTTGTATTCAAAGTTAAGAAGGGCTACTTGTACCATTCGGCTGAGTGCTGGGTAAGAGAAGATGGGGAACTGCTCACTGTTGGCATAACAGACTTTTTACTAAAAACGTCTGGTTCCATTCTAGAATTGGAACTGCCGGTATCAGGGGCAGAAATCGCACAAGATGGCGATGCCGGCACTATGGAAACTAAACCTAATAGAACGTTTAAAACTTCACCAAAGCTTGTTATCACTATTATCTCGCCAGCAAGCGGGATCATTAAGGAAGTAAACAGCGACTTGGAAGAGCACACGGCTCCTATCAGCGTAGATCCTTTCGGAGCGGGATGGCTGTTCAAGATTGAGCCATCCAACTGGGAAGCAGAGAGAACACGCCTGATGACTGCTGAAGAGTATTTCCCGGTCATGGAGGAAAAGATTATGAGGGAAATGAAAAAATAAATATACTCTACCCTTTTTTCATTACTCTTTGAATCGCTGCGCTTGCGGCAAAATGGGGGTTTTTATGGAAGAAAAAGTGTTAACCGTACCACGTTGGCTGATTGATAAAATGATCCTGGCCAAAAAAAAGAAAGACCCTTCAATGCATCGTTTTATAAATGATACCCTGGCCAGATATCAGTTGAATACGGTTTGCCGGGACGCCTTGTGCCCGAACCGGGGCAGTTGCTATTCCCGGGGCACTGCCACCTTCATGATCCTCGGCAACGTGTGTACGAGAAACTGCGCCTTTTGTGCCGTCGAACACAGCCGACCGGGTGCATTAGACCAGGGGGAGCCGGAACAGCTTAAAGAAGCGGCCAAGGCCCTGGGGCTTAGGCACGTCGTAGTTACTTCTGTAACCAGAGACGACCTTCCTGATGGGGGCGCCGGCCTTTTTGCCCGGGTATCTAAAGCGCTGCATGCTTTAGCGGACCCGCCCACAGTTGAAGTACTGACTCCCGATTTTGGTGGCTCCCTTGCCGCCCTGGAAACCGTTCTGGCAGCTAAACCCGAAGTTTTTTCCCACAATATTGAAACCATACCCCGGCTTTATCCCACTGTCCGATCCGGGGCCTCCTACCTCCGGTCGCTTGGCCTGCTGGCTGAGGCCGTGCAAAGGGCCCGGACTGGTACACTGGTCAAGACCGGCTTTATGCTGGGCTTGGGGGAGGAAAAGCAGGAAGTGGCAGACCTGATCAAGGAGTTGGGCGACACCGGTGTGGCCATGCTGACCATCGGCCAGTACCTGGCGCCGTCCTGGCGACACCACCCCGTCAAGCGTTACGCTACAGAAGAGGAATATCAAGAATGGGCTGCTTTAGCAAGAAATGTAGGCTTTAAGAGCGTGAATACAGGTCCTCTGGTACGCAGTTCCTACCACGCCGGCGATTGTTATCAGGAGGTGGCGGACAATGGCACAGCAATGGCGGCTGATTGACAGTGGCCCGGGGGAACCATCCTGGAACATGGCTGTTGACGAGGCCCTGGTCACCCGCCACGCCCGGGGTGAGAGCCCGCCGGTGCTGAGATTATACTCCTGGAGCCCGCCCGCCCTATCTCTGGGCTACTTTCAAAAAATGAACGGCATCCGCTTTGACGCTTTAGAAAGGCTGGGCATAGTACCAATAAGGCGATCTACAGGAGGCCGGGCGGTGCTGCATTACGGCGACCTCACTTATAGCCTGGCCGTATCTTTAGGTCAGGACGTACCACCTGGGCTGGTGGATTCTTTTCGCTATCTATGTCAGGGTCTGCTTAACGCTTTTACCTCGCTAGGCATCGAAGCCAGGTTGGGATCTGAGCGGCTTAAGAGACCTTTCCCTGCTGCCTGTTTTGCCGTAGCCACGCCGGGTGATATTACCTGGCACGGCAGGAAATTTGTCGGCAGCGCCCAGAGGCGTTTTGATTCAACAATTTTGCAGCACGGGTCAATCCTGATCCGTTCTCAGGGAGAAATTCTTTGTGATATCTTTTCCAGTGACGAAAGAGTTGTGCCACAAGCTTTACTCAAAAAAATTACCTGCCTCGAGGAAATACTTGAGCGCCAGGTGGATCTGGTAGAGGTTGCAGAGGCTTTGACCAGCGGCTTTAAAAGCGCCTTAAATATTGAATTTCAGCCAGATAAACTGAATAGTGAAGAAGAAAGACTGGCCGTAAGCCTGGTCGACAAGTATGCCAGGCTAATTTAACAATAACTGTAAATTATTTTGCGTCCCATTATCTTTCTACTTTTATATATTAAAAAATCTATACTAAAAATATGGAGGGTGAATTATGCCGGATAAAGAAGAAATTAGAGAGTTTATCCGCAAGAATTATGCTGCTGTAGCGTTAAAAAACGCAGGCGGGGCCTGTTGCGGGGGCGGATGCGGATGTCAAAACTTGCCGCTGGACCTGAACGAATTAGCTGTTGATATCGGCTATACGGAAGGTGATTTAAAAAATGTACCGCCTGAGGCGAATATGGGGTTAGGATGCGGCAACCCTATTGCTATTGCCGGCCTTGAAGAAGGTGAAATTGTCCTTGACCTGGGCAGCGGAGGCGGTTTTGATTGTTTCCTGGCCAGAATGCAGGTGGGTGAAACCGGGCAGGTGATCGGCGTGGATATGACCCCGGAAATGATTAAATTAGCAAGGGAAAATGCCGAAAAAAGCGGGTATACCAATATTGAATTCAGACTGGGAGAGATTGAGCACTTGCCGGTTGCCGACGCATCCGTAGACGTGATTATTTCCAACTGTGTCATCAACCTGTCCCTTGATAAAATGCAGGTTTTTAAAGATGCTTACCGGGTACTTAAGCCCGGTGGCAGGCTCTCAATATCAGATATTTTGGCTATCCAGCCATTAACTCCAGAAATAAAGCAGGACATGTCGGCAATTGCCTGCTGCGTGGGGGGCTCTGAACATGTGGACGATATAAGGGCTATGCTGGAGAAAGTAGGTTTTAAAGACATTAAACTCGAACCGAAAGCCAACAGCAGGGAGCTTATTGATAAATGGCTGCCAGGTAAGCATTTTGAAGACTACGTCGCTTCTTTTATTATTGAAGCAATAAAGTAGGTAATTAACCATCAATAAA
>JAQVGZ010000123.1 GCA_028696455.1 Desulfotomaculaceae bacterium
TTTTTCAAAAATAGCCAATAACCCATTGACATTTTCCCGTAAACGCAAGGCTTAAAAAATAGCCAAAGACATCAACCCGAACGGCTCGTTGCCACGTTGAGTGCGTGGTGAAGGTGGAAAAAACACATGGAGTGAAACGAGAAAATGTCGAAATAGCAAGGTCCGCGTCCCCTTGCTACACTGAAAGAACTAACTGAAGGAAGACTCAGCTACCCGGACATTCGGGACTCCTACTATTACAAAGATATCGGCTCCGGCCTGTATATTGTTAGCTTTCCTATCGAGGATGCACAAGGGTTTTCACTTATTGCAAGTTCTACCAGTCCAAACGCTGCACCTTTGTTGGTTAGACTTACATGTCTTTAGCCAGCAGAAAATTGTTTGAGGTTTTATTGAGCGTAAACAACTCCTATGCAGGCAGCAGAAGGGTTTGAGCATTGATTTATTAAGATAAATTTATCATAAATATTTCCAGACAATATGCCGATAAGGTAATCAGAACATATTCAAGAAACTTTTATAGAAGACAATTGAGAATATAGAATATAGATTTATAGGTTTATAGGTTTTTCGGAGGTGAATATTTTGAGGGTAGCTCCATATTCAGATATCAACAGGTATCAATGGACATCAGCCAAATATAAGGACTTTGTAAAGGATTCAGGAGATTTGAATCAGGCTGAAGAAACTGCACCAGAGAGGGAGAATGCGGATTTCTACAGGATATGGCAATCGCTCCAAATGCAATCTGCCGCGAGGCGGCAGCAGGTTGAAGGGAAAATGACACTGGGGCGGAGCTCAGACTGGGAACCTGGGAAGGCAAGTTCAGTTATACAAAAAGCACAGGAAAATGGTTTTGACTTCCGATACGTCGGGAATGAAGACGAGATTGACGAAGCTTTTTTTCAATATCGATGGAATGACGGCAAAAAAATGACATGGGATGAGCAATTGGACCTGGAATTGGTAAATCGGTCCAGACTGCTGGATTTCGTGACGGACCTTAAGGCGTATACTTCAATGGTTGCTTCCAGTAAAATCAGATTTGATAATCCCGGCCCTTATTCAAGTATGGACAGCGACAATTCAATTACCTTCAGAGAAGGGCAAGTGTATAATTTTGGCGAATTCAACGGATTCATGGTAACCTTTGGATTTAATGAAGATTACTATTTTTCAAATATAAATTACACGGATAAGCTGAATGAATTAACCAGGAGGATGTTAGGAACCGCTCCAGGAGAAATGCAGGACTTGTCAAAACTAACTCCTGAACAATTAGAAGAATTTAAAGAATTGGAAAAAGAATGGATGGACATTGTCCTTAAAATAGGCGGGCCGGAGAAAAGTGAAGAAATTCATAGAATTTTGGACAGCTTGCAGTGGATGCTAAAAATTATTACCAACAACTATTCCCTTGTAGGACTAGGCGGAGAAACCGGGCAAAATGCCAGAGAAGGTTTAGAAATGCTGGGAATAGATACCAGCAAGCCTTTTGTTATTAATGGCTATAAGATGGGTTATAACGAGCATGGTTTTTACCGTATTGAAGAGTAACAATAATTATCCATTTCAGGCAGCAGAAGGGTTTAGAGGATAAAATAGAAGGCTTCGGTTCATTACCGGAGCTTTTTTATTTTATAGGTAATCAGCTTACGATAACATTCACTATCCTGTATGAGCATGGTATCAATGGGAGGGAAAACGAAAAAACGTACTTACCTTCTGATGAAGCAGATGATGCTGATTTAGAAGTTACCGCAGCGAGATTGAGTTTAATGAGCAATCTCCAATATATCCATTAAAAAATTTTGATTTATCAGAAACCATTGATGCAGTATCCACGTCTAATAAATGGAAACTATTAATTTCATAGAAAGGATGAGTGCTATTTTGGGCGATTTAAAGAAATCCAAAAAGACCATCGCTTTTTTTGCCGTTTTAGTGGCGGTTTTAAGCTGTACGGTTGTATTGATGGGCGCTTTTCAGGCGGACAGTGCGCCTCAAAAGATGCCTCTCAGCACATCACCAACGCCAACGGACGCAATCAACGACAGACCACGACTTACTTGGGAAGCAGTCAAGGCGTTTGTCGACGGAAGCTTAATCTACCCGGACATTCGGGACTCCTACTATTACAAAGATATCGGCTCCGGCTTGTATATTATCAGCTTTCCTATTAAGGGCGCGCCGGGATTTTCTCTTGTTGCAAGCTCCACCAGCCCGAACGCGGAACCTATGGCGGTAGGGCTGCGCTGCGAACCCGCAGGCCTTTCGCTTAAATTAAACGCGGAAAACCTCGGAATCATGATGGATCTGCATAACAACAGTGTTTCATTGCAGGAAATAAATAAATTGTTTTACAACGAGATTCCGGTTCCGCAGGATGCAAAAACATATGGGAATATCATTTATTTGACCGGCAGGACTCCCGACGAAATCATCCGGGATTACGGCAATATGCTGATTGATAACGGCTGGGAGCTTAAGGATGCCCTTGGCATGAAACGGTTTTATAAAAAGACCATAAATGGAGAAGAACTTATAATCTCCGTGCTGTGCCCGCAGGAAGGCGGACCGCAGGATAAGGATATCTTAACCGTTATCCAATTCAAGATTGATCCTTTGCCTACTAAAAAGGAAGACATTAATCAGGACGAACAGGACGTCCGGGCACTGGTGGAAGCTTTCGGGAAAACGCTCCAGAAGGTTTCCCTTTCAGATCCTAAAGATGTAGTTGCTGCAAGCATTAAAGAAAAATACAGCGATTATATAACATCTGAGCTGCTGCACAAATGGCAGGCTGATCCACAAAGCGCACCCGGCCGTACAGTTTCCAGCCCATGGCCTGACCGTATCGATATATTAAGAATGGAAATGAGCGATAAGAACCAATACACGGTTTACGGAGAGGTTATCGAGGTTACAAGCGTAGAACTTGCAAAAGGCGGAGCCGCCGCTAAGCGCCCAGTCACGATTGTGGTGCAGAAGGTAAACGACCGCTGGCTTATCAGCGGTGTGACGATTGGCGAATACTCGCAGCGTGGCCCTGTTGTTTATGAAAACACCCAGTATGGCTTCCGATTCTACCTGCCGAAAACATGGAAAGAGTATTCAATAGTTGAGGAACAATGGAAAGGAACAAACAATGGAGAGACTGTTGAAACAGGTCCTCAGCTTTTGATACGGCACCCGGATTGGACTCAGGAAGCTCCACGCCAGGACATCCCCATTATGGTTTTCACGCTTGAGCAGTGGAACGCCTTACAGAAGGGAAATTTTTCTGTCAGCGCGGCACCCATTGGCCCGAGTAAACTGGGCAGCAATTCCGTATACGTCTTTGCGCTGCCGGCCCGTTACAACTATGCTTTCCAAATTGGCTTTGAGGAAGTGGAGGAGATTCTGAAAGGCAATCCTCTTTGGCCGTCCGAAGATATAAATTCGGCTCAAAAATATAAAGAAGGAATTAAGATTGAATTTGATACAGATGTTAAATCAGGCAACAAAACCATAATAATCGAACCATCACAGATAATCAAAGCAAGCCCTGAGTTCATAGAGCAGGCAAAGCAGAGAAAAAAGGAATTATTGAAGCCTGCTACAGGCTTATTTGATACAGTACTGGATACTACTCCGAAAGATGAGACAATAAAGATGGACTTTGCCTTGCACAATATATCAGGGGAAACCCTGGCATTTTATTTCAGCTCAAGTCAAAAATTTTATATTTTTATTACTGATAATAATGGCATGGAAGTGTACAGGTGGTCTCATGATAAAGGTTTTGCAACAGCTATCATTAATACTAAATTAAAAAAGGATGAAAAGCTCTCATTTTCGGAGGTTTGGGACTACAAGGACAACAAAGGCAACAGGGTTCTACCGGGTAAATACACCATTACAGTGAAAATACTTGCAAAGCTTGAAAATAGGAAAATTACAAACCCTGATGAATTAACTGCGGCAAAGGATATTGAGGTTAAATAATCTCAGTAGCTTAACATTTTCTGAAATGCCAACATAATGGAAAATCAAAGCTAAGGGCAAACCTGCCTAATGGTAGGGAACGCAAAGCCATAGGGCCTAAAGTGCTAATAAAAGCACTATGATAGCCTGGTTGCTGCATTGCTTGTGTGTCTGAGACCTGCTTTCCCGTGGCAGGTCTTCATTTTTGAGCAAAACAGGAAGAAATATGGTTAATCCAAGCTTTGAAAATGCAGCAACTATAAGTATTTATCGAGACCTGAAACGCCACATAACTATGGAGGTTCTTCTGCTTTATTATCGGTATCAAAAAATTTTTACGCTTTGCAGCATTTTACGCCTTTCATGCGTATATAGGGTGAGGAGGTGAGCAGATGCTTGATCTATCCTTCCGGCCGGAGGATTGCATGGAGGAATTTGTATTAGAATATGAAAACAGGCTATATAGAACTGCTATTGCTATCATTGGGAACAAAGCTGATGCAGAAGATATAGTACAGGATTGTCAAGGTAATTGAGAAATGCCCGATTTTTCAATCTCCGGAGCACGAAATTGCATGGCTTATTCGGGTAACCGTTAATCTTTGCAAAAGTCGCTTGCGGTCAAGTTGGTGGAAGAAAACAGTGCCTCTACTTGAGTCTTATCCGGCACAGACAGAAGAACAGAAGTATCTGATGGAGACAATCCTGTCCTTGCCTGCAAAATACAGAATTGTGATTCATTTATTCTATTATGAGGGCTATACAACAAAGGAAATTGCAGAGATTACAGAACAAAAGGAATCTACTGTCAGAAGTCTGCTCACCCGAGCACGTCAAAAACTTAAATCATTTATAGAGGAGGAGCTGTTGTTATGAAAGATTACAAGAATTATATGGATAATTTGTCCG
>JAQVGZ010000124.1 GCA_028696455.1 Desulfotomaculaceae bacterium
CAAAATAGCTACCAAAGGGCCTAAAAAGAAACCTATCTCTCTTCTTCTCTGCTCAAATTTAATCTCGGCCGGCGATAATCTGGATTTCATTTCCTCCAGGGAAACATATTCTTTGCGTTCTGCCAAAACTATCACATCCCTTCTGAAGAATACTTTCGGAAAGGTCCAAAATACTGTTTGCGAGCCGTACCAGTATTTCCTCCGTGCATGGGCGCCGGAGCCATGGACCGGCACCCATGCAGAATGAAGTCAGCAGCAAGCGCCCAAAAGTCCCGGAAACCCTAATCTTACTCCAGAAAATCCTTTAAATATATCACGCCGTCACCAACGGGACGAATGCGTTCAAACTCTTCCTCCTGCTCCGGAAAACAATGCGGGGGTTTGGTCGCATCAATCACTATCTTTCCGCCAACTCGCTGCCAATTCGCCGTGCCCGGTGGCACTAATTCATCACCAGTGGGATCCATGGGATGATATCGCAAGCCGTCTATTATCGACATATCCCTGGTGGGGTTTGTACGGGTGTTAATCGCCCATAACACCTCCCAGTAGTCAAAGATGTTAACATCCGGATCCACCACAATGACAACTTTCGGATGTAAAATCGGGCAGCTTAAAGCCGCTAAGCCGACATTCTTCGCTTCTCCGGCAAAACGTGGCACCATCTGAATGGCAACACCGAAGATACCTGGCAAAACCAAAACATTTCTTAAATCCACATATCCGCCAACACTTTTAATGTGATTGTAAATCGAAGCACCAAACGGCACCTTATGAAACAGGCAACCCTCCATCTCGCTACCGTTTTGGATGTTCTTAAAAATGGGATTACGACGCGTTGTTACTTTATCGATGACAACGATGGGGTTCATGCCTCTTCCTGCCACATAGTAATCCTGAAATTCTGAAAATGGTCCTTCGGGATGACGTTGATGAGGTGGTATATGCGCTTCTATAATGATTTCTGCATCCGCCGGCACGTAGATGTCACTGTTCTCCGACTTGACCATGTTCACCGGCTCGCCCATTAAAGCACCGGCAATGTCCATCTCATCCACACCAAAAGGTGCAGTAAGAGCCGCCGCCATATAGTAAAGCGGGTGGTGTCCAATCATGATGGATACTGGCATCGCCATATCTCTCTCTTCATACTTCGAGTAAATCATTCTGGTATGGCGGGGTACCATCAGGATACCGGTTTGGCGCGGGCCTTGAACTTGCAGGCGGTGGAAGCTGACGTTCTGAATACCAGTGTCGGGGTCCTTGGTGAAAACCAGACCTGAGCCTATAACGGGTCCAGCGTCTTTTGTTCCAGCCTGATGCGCAGGCCACTTGTTCAAATCAATTTCATCCCCACTTAAGACAACTTCCTTAACTGGCCCAGTTTCAACCTTTTTCCAGGGAATCCGCTCCGAAAGCTTTTGGGCAACGAAGGGGACCACTTTTTCCTTGGGTATACCAAAAGCCAATCCGACGTGGTCGAGGTTAGCGGGAGAATTACCAATAGATGTCCATCCCGGGCATCCGGTTAGATTGTGAAACATAAGTGCTTCGTCACGAGATTGATAAAGAAGCGAGCCCATCTGAGAACGGGGATCAACCGGCTTATTGATGTGCGCCAAGTTTCCACTTTTCTCTAGTGTCTCAATCCACGTACGCATATCCTGACGCATTTTTCTCCCTCCTTCGAGATATGTCTAAATATTTTAAAATGTTTGAAAATATTAAACCTAACAACCCAAAGGATCCAAAAATATTATCAGGGTCTTTCTTATTCCTTACGTAAATCCAGAAGTCTTTTGAATTTAATTCTACCAGCAGACGAAGCTTCCTTAGATAAAGTACCGAATGGCAATAATTCTACACCGTTGCACCTAATTCCCAAAACCGTATTAATTTCTTTAAGTATTTTTTCTTTAAGCTCATCTGTAAAGTAATCTTGCACGACTTCTGCTTGCAATTTAATTATGTCTCTGTTATTAACATTGTCTACGACCAAACGATATTCACTACCTAACTCATTATATTTACGAACTACCGGTTCCACTGACGTTGGATAGATTGCACTGCCACGCACTTTGACCATGTCATCAACGCGGGACCGTACACTAGCCATTCGCCGGATGGTCCGTCCACAAGAGCACGGCTCAGGGATAATTGTTGTGAAGTCACCGATATTATATCTTACAAGGGGTGATGACTCCTTAAATAATGTTGTTACCGTCAGTAATCCTTCTTTCCCATCAGGCAAGCGAACACCGGTTTCCGGATCAATAACTTCAAAATAGTAAGCATCTTCATTAATATGAACACCATTCTTAAGCTCACATTCAAAAGTTGGCGCCCCAGTTTCCACACTACCCCAGTTGTCATAAGCAGGAATACCCCATCGTTCTTCAATCCGCTGCCGCATCGCCGGAGGCAAAGGTTCACCGGTGTGAACAAGTCTCTTCACTTGAAAATCTTTCTTTAAATCGTATCCCATTTTTTCGGCAACATCGGCAAGATGAAGAGCAAAAGAAGGTGTCATCACCCAACAAGTAGCTCCCCAATCCCGGGCCAGAGTAACCTGTCGTTCAGTGTTTGTTACCGCTCCACTGCCAACCGGGACCACCATGGCCCCTAATTTCATAATCCCTTCAGTGGAAGTAAACCCGGGGATAAATAACGCGTAAGTCAAAGAAACCTGCACCCGATCTCCAGCGGTTACCCCTTGAGCATTTAGCCTTCTGGCCCATAGATTACCGATTACGTCCCAGTCATGCTTACTTTGAAAAAATGGTTTAGGCATGCCAGTTGTTCCCGTACTGCTTTGAATGCGACAAGCGGGCAAATCACCCTGGAAGGTGCCAAAAGGGGGATTTTCTTTAAGATCTCTTTCTATTTCCGACTTATTAGTCACAGGTATCTTGCTTATATCTTCGATTCCTCTAATATCATCGGGATGTAGTCCTATTTTCTCCCAACGGCGCCGGTAAAATGGAACATGCTCCCAACAATGTTTAACTAATCTACGTAGACCCTGGTCTTGGATCTCCCTGATTACCTCAGAATTTGCCCGTTCGATAAGCTGACTCTCTGGTGGAGCGAAATATTGCATTTTTGTAAAAAGTTTTCTATGCATATTATTAATGGTTGTAATCAAAATATTTATAATATTGTGATTACAACCATTATATTTTCTCTCCTTCCGTTCTAAATTTTATATTCCTGAGAAAGCTTTTTATGAACCTTAAACGGTTTTTACTGACTAATTAATTTTAGTAGATTAATAAATATCTTTTGCTTTAGTCCATTTAGCAAGGCCATAATCATTCCATTTAGCAATTACCTGCTTAAGGGCATCCCGATCTGGAACAACTGGAATGCTTGTGGGGCGGCGATTTTCGGATGCAATTTTTTTGGTAGCATCGATTACCATCTTTCCGCAATAAGTAAACTCTGTATATCCGGAAACCGGATCTACATCTGTCCGGCTGGAACCTGCCGGGTTCAAAGGATAAACACCTACTTCCGGTAAAAGAATTACGTCCTTAGACGGGTCCATTCTAGTAGCAATTGCCCAGTCAACTTCCTCCGTATCGAAAATATTGATGTCTTCATCAACAACTACGACGTAATTGGCAGCTGCAAATCCTTGTCCTGTGGAAATTGCCTGGAGGCCGGCCTGCTTACCCCAGCCAGGATAGTGCTTATTAATTTGCACGATCACTTTATAGCCGCGAGATTTATGTGGCGCCCAGAATTCACGGAAGCCTACAACTGTCCTCTTCAAGGTGTTATAGTTATTAGCCTGGATAACTGGCATCCTAATCATTTCTCCCTCGTTATTAGGATGACCTAGAATACAAGATTGATAAATTGGATCGCGCCGGGTCGTTATAGCTGTCACATGGAACTGTGGCAACATCATTGGCTCTTCATAATAACCCATCCATTCAGCAAACGTACCTTCGATCCTTGCATTTTCAGGTTCGATATCTAATTGCCCCTCTATGATCATTTCAGCAGTAGCTGGCACTAACAAATCAACAGTTTTCCCTTTGACCATTTCTACAGGTTCACCTCTTAGGCCGCCTGCAAATTCAAATTCATCATCGAGGAATGAACCCATCTTGGTCGTAGAACAAATATTAATTACCGGGTCCACTCCTATAGCAATAGCTAAGGGAATCGATTTTAACCCTTTTGCACGTGCCCTAGCAACGTGAATTCCAATATCCTGAGTGGCACAACACATAACGCCGGTAGTGTTTTTGTCGTGGATCATCACCCGGTACATACCAGAATTTTGTTTATAACCCGGGGAAATGGGATCTTTAGTGATAATATTGGTTAGTGTAATATAAGGACCGCCATCCAACGGACTCCACTTAAACACAGGGAGCTTATACAGATCTACATCTTCGCTGCTAATTACCACCTCTTGGCAGGGGGCATTGGTTACTATGGTGGGTTTATGCCACTGGCTTTTGTCCTCAAGCATTTCTGCAATACGGTTACGTATAGCTAAAAAGTTTTCTCTAAAGGTTTCCTTAGGCTCTAAACCTAAGCCCATGCAATTACGTTCCAACGTGCCATGGGTGTTCATCAGTACCGGGATGTCGAAACCTTTTAATTTGAACAACATCGCGGGACCCTGGCGGTCTGCTAACTCCCACATTAAGGATGATACTTCATAACCACTTTCTAATTCTACGGAAGGCCTGACTAATTCTTCTCTTTCCTCAAGGAAACTCACAAAATCACGCATGTCTTTAAAAGCCATTCTTTGAACCCCTCCTTTGAAAGTAGTTTAACTACTCACAATAGTTCGATAATTTT
>JAQVGZ010000039.1 GCA_028696455.1 Desulfotomaculaceae bacterium
ATGCCATCGTTTATGGAACAGGTTATGTAAAGATGATCGATTTTCTTAGAGGCGGGTTGGTAGTCTCATTTGTCGTTTGCCTAATTACAGCAATTATGGCTCACTATATCACTGGGATGATCTTTCCGGTGTAAGTACTGCTGTTTATTTTTCAACGGCAAACATTGTATTAAAATGTTTGTAAGTCAAGGAAAACGGCATAGTAAGGCTTTTAATAGATTACTATGCCGATGATTTCAATAATAAATATTAGTTAACAATGTCCTGTGGCTCGGGCTTATATATGACCGCATGCATGAGTGGGCAATCAGCTATGCCCTTGAGTGACAAAAAAAGATACATATCTAACGACATGCCTCAACATGCCCAAAACGAGAATACCTCAAATCCACATAATGTACAGCATGCTGCAATAGATGCTTACTTGGGGAGTGTCTCTAAGCTGAGGTCTAATTTTTTCTGTAAAGGGGTTGATAGTTTTTTGAAAAGAATAATAGTGGGGATGTCGGGCGCCACCGGACAGATTTATGGGATAAAGTTAATGCAGCATCTCAGAAGTATACCAGATGTTGAGATTCACCTGATCATGTCAGAATGGGCAAAAAAGACCTTGTTGCTGGAAACTGACTGGACCGTTGAAAAAGTTGAACAATTAGCTGATCAGGTTCATCCAATTTACGACATGGCAGCTTCCGTATCAAGCGGTTCTTTTCCAAGGGAAGGGATGGTGGTGATCCCCTGTAGTGTCAAAACACTTTCAGCTATTGCCCATTCGTACAATGATAACCTTATCGTTAGAACTGCTGATGTAACGTTAAAGGAAAGAAAAAACTTAATTTTAGCTTTTAGGGAGACTCCCTTACACCGTGGTCATATCCGGCTAATGTCAGAAGTTTCAGAAGCAGGAGCAATAATCACCCCGCCTGTGCCGGCTTTTTATAATAACCCACGTTCACTAGATGATATTATAGATCAAACTGTTTTCCGCATTATAGATTTGTTGGGTTTACCGTCGGAACATTCCAGGTGGGAAGGTCCGCTGTTTACTGTTATAAAATAGCAATAGGACTTTTACAATTATATAGTTAATAACCCGCTAAACCTTATGTGTTTCTCCGAGTTGCTCACTTCAACCGACTGGTTAAGTTTGTTATTTGTATAATTAACAAACTATATAATATAATTAGTTATAAAAGGGATTATATTACTTGATCTATTAAGGTTAAATAATATGTAAATATACTTAAAGCAAATAAGATTAGCTGATTGAGAATTAGAGAGATTTAAGACTACATCGTGCAAAGGGGTGTTATGATGAACAAACCAAATAAAATTTTATGCTCCAATTCATCATGTAGTTCAAACCCATTCTGTAGTAGCCTGGAAAATACCACAAGGGAATACCTTTGTAAAATGGGAAAAAAAATAAAGTTTAAAGCACGTCAGGATATAATGATCGACTTAAAAAGTAGCAAAAAAGCTTATTTGTTAGCTAAAGGACAAATATTTGTTATCAGAGTCCGAGAAAATGGCAGGTCAAGGGCTATGATATTAAATGAAGGAGATATTTTGGGTATAACCCAGTTGTTCGGAAACCATATCACTAACATAAACCATTTATTTACCAAAACACAAATCGAGTGTTGTATTTTTTCAATTGAGCAGCTGGAAGATATGTGTTGCAAGTTTAATGATTTTGCCTGTAAAATGATAGATATCCTGAGTAAACGTCTAAGTAAAACTTATAACGTAATAGAACATTTAACACTAGATACGAGTGAAGAAAAATTGTTATATATTTTGGAAACGCTTGGATATAAAAGATATAATGTTGACCGAATATCTTATACCCATGAAGAATTGGCTCAGCTTGCCGGCCTTAATAGGGTTACAGTTACGAGGGCTCTTGAACAGATAAAATCTATACCAAAAAATTACAATAAGCTTTAGATATTGCTTGCTAGATATGCTGGCGGATTTTTTCTTTTTATAATTAAGGTTAATGTTAATTCTGCACAGAAAAAAACCCTTGTTTTCAAGGGTTTTTTAAATCTGGCAGGGGAGACAGGGCTTGAACCCGCAACCCTCGGTTTTGGAGACCGATGCTCTACCAATTGAGCTACTCCCCTATGACCTCTTGTTTACAGATAAAATTATATAAAAAATAATAGATCACGTCAAGAGAAACATGATATATGGTATTCCTATTCAAGGGCGAATATAATATAAACAAATCCATGAACCTTGAAACATTAAATGTGAGGTGGTTTTGAATTGTCACTTAAAATAGGTGTCTTAATGGGAGGCCGCTCAGCTGAACGGGATGTTTCCCTGCGGACAGGTGAGGCAATTGATCAGGCATTAAGGACAAAAGGCTACCAGAGTGTGAAAATAGATGTGGATTTTAAGATTGTAGAGAGAATTAAAGAAGAAAGAATTGAGCTGGCTTTCCTGGCCTTGCACGGCAAGTATGGTGAAGACGGGACAATACAAGGGTTGCTTGAAATGCTTGATATCCCGTATACTGGTTCAGGTGTTTTGGCCAGCGCCATGGCTATGGACAAAATAGTGACAAAAAAGATATTATTATTAGAAGGTCTTACAACACCACATTTTATAACTATCAATAAAAAGGACCTTACATCTCTGGCAATCCCTTCTATCATGGCCAGAGTGTCTAATGAAATGGGCTATCCTGTTGTGGTTAAGGCCCCGACCCAGGGTTCATCCATTGGCCTGTCTATCGTTAAGGAAGAGCGGGATCTTGTTGCGGCACTGGAACTGTCCTTTTGTTATGACAGTATCGCCATGATCGAACAATTTGTTGAAGGAGTGGAAGTAACCGCTTCTGTTCTGGGCAACAGTGATCCAATCGCGCTGCCGCTCATCGAGATTTGGTCATCCACAGGTGTCTACGACTATGATGCCAAATACACCGCCGGTATGAGTGAACATATTATTCCACCGCGTATTACTGAGGAGAAGCAAATCGACATTAAAAACTCGGCTGTCAGTGCCTTCAAAGCTCTGGGCTGCCGGGGGCTAGCGCGGATAGACTATATAGTTGACCGCCAGGGAAAACCCTATATCCTGGAGCTAAACACCATGCCTGGAATGACCGCTACCAGTCTCTTCCCAGATGCAGCTAGAGCGGCCGGCGTACAATTCGCTGAACTAATAGAAAATATTGTGAAGCTGGCTTTAGAAAAATAAATTTAAAGGTAAAGGATAAAGAAATGAAGATTACCCAGAAGGAATTGGCTCGCGTTATTGACCACACACTTTTGAGGCCAGAGGCTACTGAAAAAGACATAGTAGTCCTTTGTGATGAAGCCAGGGAACTTGGGTTTGCCGCTGTATGCGTCAACCCATGCTATATTGGCCTCGCCTGCCGGGAACTAGAGCAAGCTCAGGTAAGTGTTTGTTCAGTAATCGGCTTTCCCCTTGGGGCAGACGAGCCTGCAGGGAAAGCTGCTGAGGCAGCTGCAGCGGTAAGGGCCGGCGCTTCAGAGATAGATGTGGTAATGAATATTGGTTTTTTGAAAAGCGGCCTGTTTGGCCAGGTAGAAGCCGATCTGGAAGGAGTGGTGAATGCTGCCCGGCATGAAAGAGAAAAGGTAATTGTTAAGGTAATTCTAGAAACGTGCCTCTTATCAAATGATGAGAAAGTTTTAGCCAGCCGGATGGCTGTGGCAGCCGGCGCTGATTTTGTAAAAACTTCGACCGGCTTTGGGCAGGGAGGAGCACTGGCTTCAGATGTAAGACTCCTTAGAAACTCAGTCGGACCGGGAATCGGGGTAAAGGCATCGGGTGGGATACGCAACCTGGCTTCAGTATTATCTATGTTGCGAGAAGGTGCAAATCGTATCGGTACCAGTTCAGGAGTGACAATAATAAAAGAATTGAAAAATCAAAGTGACACTTAATTAATTTGTCCTTTTTGAAACAATAGGGTTAAAATAAAAAAGAGGATAATGACAAAACCCCCGTATTTTTTAATTAAGGAAGGAATAAGGCATAACAGCAGCGAATGTTTATAGTGAAGGATTAATTAAAAGTCTCGGGGGTGTATGTTATGAAAAATCGCTGTATGCTATGCGGAAAGCTAATTGAGGAAGACATTGTTGTGACTGATCCCTTTGATGATGATGAAGATGAGGATGAACTTATGTCCAGGAAAAAGTCAATGTCATTTTGTGTGATGTGCCAGGCCAAGCTCAAACACGAAGCTGACGAAAATCAAAAAAATCCTAAGCCGTTATAAACACAGGAGGTATATTGATTGCTTAACAAGTTACGCCAGTCTTTTTCCGCCCTAATTCTCATTGCCGTTATAGTCTTTTTAATTATATTAAGCAGTACACGTCTATACACCGACTGGCTGTGGTTTCAAGCCCTTGATTACCAGAGTGTATTTTTAACGATCATTTTATCTGATTATGGTTTGCGTCTGGCTGCGAGCGTAACCTTTTTTGTCTTGCTTCTGATTAACCTCCTTTTAACACGGGGCCCACTGCTTAAAGCTACCCAAAAAGCAGCTGTGTTTAGGGAAGAAGGTTTGCTAACTATCCAGATGTCACCCTTGAATAAGTTGCTGACCTTGCGCTTTCTTACAATAGCTTATTTTTTGCTGAGTTTGGTCATGGCCTTTTTGTTTAGCTTTAGTATAAAAGGCGATTGGGTATTACTGCAAAAATTTCTGCATCCTACTTATTTTGGGGTTTTGGACCCCGTTTTTCAGCATGATATAGGTTTTTATGTCTTTAAATTTCCTTTCTACCAGTTCCTTTATAATTTAGCTAACTGGACCATTTTAATTACTGCTTTTTGGGTTGCTGCCATATACCTGCTGGTGAGTGTAGCCCAGGGTAATCCCGGCAATCTTCTGCAATCTATATCCGCCCGGTACCACCTTTCGATCCTGGCCGCTCTTTTCTTTTTATTAAAAGCTGTAGGATACCAGCTTGAAAAGTATCTCCTGCTGTTTACTCACAATGGCGCGGTATGGGGACTCGGTTATACAGCAACTCATACAACGTTGATTGCGTACAAGGTGCTTACCTATATAGCCGTATTTTGCGCCCTGGCCATTTTGGTGAACCTGTTCTTGCGCCGGTTTAAATTGGTTGTGTATAGCATTGGGTTTCTTGTGCTTGCCTCAGTGCTGTTAGGGGGAGTTTACCCTGGTTTGGTGCAGAGGTTTATTGTCACACCAAACGAAATTACACTGGAAACTCCGTATTTGGCCAGAAACATTGAGTTTACCAGAAATGCATATAACCTGGATAAGATCGAAAAGAGAGATTTCCCCGCCGGCAGGGTGCTTGCGCTGGAAGACATTCAGGCTAATCAGGACACAATCACAAATATCAGGCTTTGGGATTGGGAACCTCTCCAGCAAACCTACGCTCAGCTTCAAGAAATGAGACTTTACTATCATTTTAAGGAGATCGATATCGACCGTTACGTTATTGACGGCCATTATCGCCAGGTAATGCTGGCGGCCAGAGAACTGAACCAGGAACACCTCTCCAGTACGGCGAAGACCTGGATAAACCAGCGGCTTATCTATACGCACGGCTATGGGATTGCCATGAGCCCCGTTAACGAACATACAGCAGAAGGTTTGCCCACCTTTTTCCTAAAGGATATCCCGCCTGCGAGTACAACCGACCTTGAAGTCACGCGGCCCGAAGTCTATTATGGAGAAGTGACTGATAATTATGTTATTGTTAATACGAAAACAAAGGAATTTGATTATCCCCAGGGTGACGATAATGCCTACACAACATATGAGGGTGACGGTGGGGTTAAATTATCTAGCTTCTTACGCCGGTTGATGTTTGCTTTTTCCGTTGGGGACTATAAATTGCTTCTTGCCAGCGATATTGACAACAACAGCAAAATTTTATATTACCGTAATATAGATCAAAGGGTACATAAAATTGCCCCTTTTCTTGATTATGATAGTGACCCTTACATAGTATTGAGTGAGGGTAAACTATATTGGCTGTGGGATGCCTATACCACTACAGACAAATATCCTTATTCAGAACCCTATAATAGAATTAATAACTACATCCGTAATTCCGTGAAGGTTGTAGTAGATGCCTATACGGGAGATGTTGATTTTTATGTTAGTGATACCGAGGACCCTCTGGTAATGACATATAGCAAGATCTTTCCAGGAATGTTCAAGTCCCTGGAAGAAATGCCGGAAGATCTGAGACATCATATTCGCTATCCACTGGATTACTTCACTATTCAGGCTAACATGTATGCAGTATACCATATGCAGGACCCCCAGGTATTCTATAACAAAGAAGATAAATGGAACATACCGAAGGATACCTTTAATGTCGAGCAGAAAATGATGGAGCCATACTATACGATTATTAAGCTGCCTGGAGAAAACAAGCCGGAGTTTGTGTTGATTTTACCTTTTACACCACAAAACAAGAATAATATGATCGCCTGGATGGCAGCCAGGTCTGACGGTGAAGAATATGGGAAATTGCTAACGTATAGTTTTCCAAAACAGGAGCTTGTTTACGGACCGAGCAATATTGAGGCCAGAATTAATCAGGATACAACGATATCACAGCAAGTATCCCTGTGGGACCAGCGTGGCTCCCGGGTGATCCGGGGCAATTTGCTGGCTATCCCGATTAAAGACGCCTTGCTTTACGTTGTGCCGCTTTACCTTCAGTCTGAGCAAAGCAGGATGCCGGAGTTGCGCAGGGTGATTGTAGCCCACGGCGATATGGTGATAATGGAGCCTACGCTGGGAATAGCGCTGGAGAAAATATTCGGCAAAGGAGGAGACGTCCAAAGACCTATTGCCACGGCAGAGCAAACTGACCAACCGCCATCTAGTATGGCTGAATTGGCCCAAAAGGCCAACCAGCTCTATGATGAGGCTCAAAATAAACTAAAGGCCGGAGATTGGTCGGGGTATGGGGAAACATTGTCCAGATTAAAAGAGACCCTGTCGGAAATGGCTCAAAACGCAAATCAATAATAAAGATAAAAAGGGGCGCCACTTTTGAAATGAAAGAGGTTCCCCTTTTAAATAAAAATTATTTATCCCTGCCTGACAATACTTACCATTATGCTTATATGTGCTCTTCCCATTGTCCTGGCAGTGGATCTTATTTTATTATCGAGGTACTTACATATGCCTTATTGCGAATTAGAGCGAATAAAGTATTTTTATTATGAACGTTACCCGGAAGAGCCATCCAGGTTAAATAAAACGGTTTTATTTGTCCATGGCGCCGGGGGTAGTGGCAGTTACTGGGCCAGACAGTTAAATGAGATCGGGAGCATGGCCCGCACGATAGCAGTGGATTTACCCGGGCATGGCCGGTCAGGGGGAACTGCCTGTGATAATATTGCTGCTTATAGTGAATTTATTAGGAGATTTGCCGAAAAAACCATCGATGGTTGCTTTTATTTGTGTGGTCATTCTCTTGGTGGGGCAGTTACACTGGATTTTACTCTTTCGCACCCTGAACTACTACAAGGTATTATTTTAATGTCTACAGGAGCAAGGCTGAAAGTTCTTCCCGCAATTCTGGATATTCTCAAAAGCGGCGTGCGTTATCATGAATTAGCAGAAATCGTGTATAGCAAAAAAGCTCAACGCCGGATGGTAGAGCTTGGAGCGCAAGAAATGGCTGCCACAAGCCCTCTGGTATGGTTTAAAGATTTTAACGCGTGTAACCGTTTTGACGTTACCTCCAGGCTAGCGGAAATTATGCTGCCAGTCTTGATCCTGACCGGGACCGATGACTTGCTGACGCCTGTAAAACATGGACGTTCTCTGGCTGCCGGACTGACCAATGTCAGGCTGCACGAAATTGAAGGGGCTGGTCATATGCCCATGCTGGAGAAAACTGAGGATGTTAACAGATATATTAATGACTTTATCAATAAATGAAAATAAATTATCTGTATGTGGTAAATTTATTATTTTTTTGGGGGGATGTATGTGAATAAAAAGATAAGAAAGATAGGCGTACTAACGGGGGGCGGTGACTGCCCGGGGCTTAATGCGGTTATCCGTGCTGTAGTAAAGACTGCCATTAGGGAATACCGGCTTTCAGTTACAGGCTTTGAGAACGGCTTTGGGGGCCTGATCCAAAACCGGGCACGTGATTTGACCGAAAAGGATGTAATAGGTATTCTGCCGCGCGGCGGGACTATTTTGGGAACAACTAACAGGGACAATCCCTTTTATTATCCGATCATGATCAATGGCGAAAGGGTATTTAAAGACGTGTCGGACCGTATTGTTGAAAACATAAACATCCATGACATTGATGCCTTGATTATCATTGGCGGTGACGGCAGCCTAAGTATCGGCAAAGAACTTTACGAAAAAAAAGGGCTTCCGGTAGTGGGTGTGCCCAAGACTATTGACAATGATTTGTCAGCAACTGACCAAACTTTCGGTTTTGATACTGCGCTGGAAACTGCTACCGAGGCTATTGATAAACTGCATACAACGGCGGAGTCACACCACCGGATCATTGTGCTTGAAGTAATGGGGCGCTATGCTGGATGGATTGCGCTTGAGGCTGGCCTGGCGGGAGGGGCTGACGTTATACTTATTCCTGAAATACCCTATACATTGGAGAATGTAGTAAGAAAGATCCATGCACGACAGGACAAAGGAAAGACCTTTAGCATTGTGGTGGCGGCTGAAGGGGCTAAGCCGGTCGGCGGAGAAATGGTGGTTCAGCGCAGGGTAGAAGACAGTTTCGAGCCAATCCGCCTCGGAGGCATTGGCAATGTGGTTGCTTATCAAATTGAAGAGGCTACGGGGCTGGAAACCCGGGCAACAGTACTGGGACATTTGCAGCGAGGAGGCTCTCCTACACCTTTTGACCGGATTTTGGCAACCCGTTACGGCGCTGGTGCAGTAAACCTGGTTATGTCTGGAAGATTCGGTGAAATGGTTTGCCTGCGCACACCAAATATTGAATCGGTGCCACTTGCAAAAGCAGTCGGCGAACAGCGCCTGGTTCCCATTGATGGTGATATGGTTCGCACTGCCCGACAAATTGGAATTTCTTTTGGAGATTAAAAATTTGCGAACAAATAAGGTTTAAAGATGATATTATTATGGTGATGATATTGATCAGGGCAGAGAAAGGAGTTTGAGATGGGTTATTATCTGGTTCCGCCTGTATATCGTCCACCTAGTGAAGCTTCCAGCTTAATTTTACAAATTACCTTAGGCTGTTCCCATAACGCCTGCAGCTTTTGTGTAGCCTATAAAGGCAAGAAATTTAGAGTAAAAACCTGGCAGGAGATTGAGGCGGATATTGACGCTGCAAAGGAATATTACCAGTTTGCTACCAGGGTATTCCTGGCAGACGGCAATGCTATGGTCGCTGACACAAGCTTATTACTAAAGGTTTTAGAAAAATTACATCGTGATTTTCCTTATTTAGAGCGGGTTGGGATCTACGCCAGGGCAGGTGATTTGCTGGATAAAACGCCTGAGGATTTGAGGAAGCTTAGTGAAGCAGGCATAAGCCTTGTATATTACGGGCTGGAAAGCGGCAGTGACCGCATCCTCAAAACGATTCACAAGGGAGTAACGATTGCGCAGGTTATTGAAGGTGGGCGCAAGGCAATGGCTGCCGGGCTGCCGCTATCGGTTACATTTATTATTGGATTAGGTGGCCCGGACTTGTCTGAAGAACATGCTAAAGAGACTGCAGCGGCTGCCAGCGCAATTAACCCGGCTTACCTATCAGCGCTGACCATGTTTATTCCGGATGGCTCTTTCATGGACAGAAAGATAAAGCGTGGTGAATTTAAGCTTCTGACGCCGGAGCAAACGTTAAAAGAGCTAAAGATCCTGCTGGAAAACGTTTCTTTAGAAGGCTGTGTATTCAGGAGTAACCACGCCTCAAATTATTTGCCACTCAAGGGTGTTTTGAATCAGGACCGGGATAAAATGCTGGCGCAAATTGAGAGGGCCTTGGTAAATCCTCACCTGTTAAGACCAGAGTTTTTACGCGGGCTATAAATACGTAGTTTATTGATAACTTAGGTTAATTGGGCACACCGTTAATGACTGCAGTAAACGGGTGCTCTTGCTACATAAAGGATAACATGTTAAAATTTGCTGTGTTTTGGTGTTACACATCGAAAATCTAGGGGGACGGCTAGTGAAAATCGGTATCTTTACCGACAGTTATTTACCATATACCAGCGGGGTTGTCCGTTCAATTGAAACATTTACAGAAGAACTCACTAATACTGGTCATGAGGTTTTTATTTTTGCCCCGAGTTATCGAGGCTGCAGTCAAGAGAGCAGGGTATTTCGCTTTTCGTCAATTCCTTCACCAACCAATCCAGACTTTAACCTGGCGGTACCCTTTTCAATACGGTTAAGGCCTATGATTAGAAAGCTAAACCTTGACCTGATCCATGTGCACTCGCCATTTCTGCTGGGGCGTCTGGGAGCCCGGTATGCGAGGCGGCTGGGCATACCGCTAGTTTTTACTTATCATACCTTGTATGAGCAATATGTGCACTACGTACCTATTGCCCAATCTATTACTAAAGAATTAGCACAGAAAATAAGCCGGGGTTTTTGTAATCATTGTGACGCCGTTATTGTACCTACTGGTGTAATTGGTAGCTACTTGCGTGATATCGGAGTAAATGTGCCAATTAATGTCGTTCCTACCGGAATCAAAGTGGCTGAATTTCAGTCTGGCGATCCAGATTGGCTGCAGCGAAGCTATAACCTGCCACCGGGTGAAAAAATACTTCTATTTGTTGGAAGACTGGGACAAGAAAAAAATATTGAGTTCCTGATGGACTGCTTTCATGCTATAAACAGAAAAATCAGCAATACCAGGCTAGTTCTGGTTGGCAGCGGTCCTGAGGAAGAGGATTTAAAGAATAAGGCCATCGACCTGGGTATTTCCCAACAGGTAACCTTTACGGGAGTTTTACCGCCTGCTGATGTGGTGAACTGCTACGCAGGTGCAACTTTATTTATTTTTTCTTCAGTGACTGAAACTCAGGGCATTGTCATAGCTGAAGCTAAGGCAGCCGGGCTACCAGTGGTTGCAGTGCGAGCTTTCGGGGTTTCTGAGATGGTGCAGGATGGAGTTGATGGTTTCCTGACCGAACTGGAGCCGCTTCAATTTATAGAAAAAGTAGTGCTTCTCTTAAAAAATGAACAGCTGTATCAAGAAATGAGCCAAAAAGCGAAACAAAACGCGGCAGAGTTATCAACAGCAAAATGCACGGCAACCTTGATCAATTGCTATCAACAGGTTATTGAAGGAAAACTAAAAATCGCAGAATAAAACTTGGGAATACAAAGAGAGATCGATTTTTCAAAGGCCTTCTTAGCAGAAGGCTTTTTCTTTTCGCATAAAAGAACCAGAAAGATGAACAATAATGCAAAAGGACGGAGGTGTATGTATGGAACCTGAGCTAGAAAAAATGCCTGATAATCTAGAAGATGGTTTTGTAACCGGAGGACAAGAGCCTCAAATTAGAAAAGTAGTTGCTGTTGAAAATGAAAAAAAATTTCAGGCTTTAGACCAAATTATTGAACAGTATTCGCAAGAACCGGGGCAATTAATTAAGATCTTGCTTAAAGCTCAGGATATATTTGGTTATTTACCGGAGGAGGTTCAGGCACACATTGCTTTAAAAACTGGAGTACCAGTCAGTGAAGTCAATGGAGTGGTTACTTTTTACTCCCTCTTTGCCACCAGGCCGAGAGGGAGGAACATCTTGAAGGTTTGTATGGGGACAGCCTGCTATGTTAAAGGGGCCCAGGAACTTATGGATACCCTCAAGGAACACTTAAAAATAGATGAAGGGGGGACCACTTCGGACCAGCTTTTTACGCTGGAAACTACTCGCTGTGTCGGCGCCTGCGGGCTCGCCCCAGTGCTGCTGGCAAACGAGCAAGTTCATGGTGAGGCCGGGGCAGCGGGAGTATATAAAATTATTCAAGATTGCCGGAAAGGTGAAAAAATTGAAAGTAAGAAGCATTGACGACTTAAGATCATTGAAAGAAAAATACTACCCCCTTATTAAACAGAGGCTGGGCCACCGCAATGGCCTAGGCCTGACTCAGGTTATGGTCTGCTCAGGTACGGCCTGCACATCTTCTGAAAGCAGGGAGGTCCACCGGAAACTGGAGCAAGAGTTGGCTAGATGCAATTTAAGTAGTAGTGTCAGGGTGATCAGGACTGGCTGCTTTGGTTTCTGTCAGCACGGGCCAATAATGATGATTCACCCGGGAGAAATATTATACTGCCGGGTCAGACCGGAGGATGTCAGGGAGGTTGTACAACACCACCTTATAAATGGGCAGTTGGTAGACAGTCTGCTTTACAGGGAAATTAATACGGGGAAGAAAGCTTCAAGTTTAGAGAATATACATTTTTTTAAGGCGCAAGAGAGAATTGTACTTCAAAACTGTGGTGTAATAAATCCTGAGAGTATAGAAGAATATATAGCGCGGGACGGCTACTTTTCTCTGGCTGACCTTATTCTAAATAAACAGCCGCGTGAAATAATTGAAATCATAAATAAATCAGGCCTCCGGGGTCGCGGTGGGGCTGGTTTTCCGGCAGGTAAAAAATGGGAGATGGCTGCTGCTCAGGATGTTAAGCCGAAGTATGTGGTATGTAATGCTGATGAGGGTGACCCGGGCGCTTTTATGGACCGGAGCATTCTAGAGGGTGATCCACACAGCGTGCTGGAAGCCATGTCCATAGCCGCTTACTGCATTGGGGCCAGCCAGGGCTACATATATGTGCGGGCCGAGTACCCTATTGCTGTAGAAAGGCTGGAGAACGCTATTAATCAGGCCAGGGAAGTTGGCTTACTCGGGAAAGGCCTGTTTGACACCTCCTTTGATTTTGATATTGGACTACGCTTCGGTGCCGGTGCTTTTGTTTGTGGGGAGGAAACGGCGCTTCTTCACTCAGTGATGGGCCAGCGTGGCGAGCCCCGCCCACGGCCGCCCTATCCGGCTCAGGAAGGACTTTGGGGCAGACCAACCTTAATTAATAATGTGGAGACCTATGCCAACATACCAGTTATTTTCCGGGGGGGCTGGGAGTGGTATCAGGGACATGGAACTGCTACCAGTAAGGGCACCAAAGTTTTTTCCCTGGCTGGGAAAATTAATAATACCGGTCTTATTGAAGTGCCCATGGGCACATCTTTGCGTACCATAATATTTGATATCGGCGGTGGGATAGCCGGTGGCAGGCAATTTAAGGCGGTGCAGACCGGCGGCCCGTCGGGCGGGTGTATCCCGGAAAAATATCTCGACCTTCCAATTGATTATGAGAGTCTAAAGGAAATTGGCTCCATCATGGGTTCAGGCGGGATGATCGTCATGAGCGAGGACAACTGCATGGTTGACCTGGCACGCTTTTACCTGGAGTTTACCCAGGACGAGTCGTGCGGCAGATGTACACCTTGCCGGGTAGGCACGAAAAGGATGCTGGAAATCATAAAAAGGATCACGGAAGGACAGGGAGAAATGGAGGACCTGGAGTTGCTGGAGGAACTCGCCTTCGATGTCCGCGATGCATCCTTATGTGGTCTGGGTCAGACTGCGCCCAACCCGGTTATTTCCACGCTGCGTTATTTCAAGGATGAGTATATCGCCCATGTCCGGGATAAAGTTTGCCCTGCCGGTGTGTGTAAAGAGCTGCTGACTTACCAGGTCGATGCGGAAAAGTGTATAGCCTGCGGTCTTTGTGCTAAAGCTTGTGCGGTTGGGGCAATCTCCGGCGCGCCAAAACAGCCGTACCACATAAACCCGGAGAAGTGTATTAAATGTGCATCTTGTGTGGCGAAGTGTCCTAAAAAGGCCATTTTGAAAGGCGTCGGAAGGGAGGTTGCAAGCAGTGCACAGGCAGGAATTTTCGCCGGGGCCGGTAGTCAGGAGAACCGGCCAGCTTTATGACAATCCGGAAAAAGAAGTAGAAAAGATTAAACTTACCATTGACGATAGGGAAATAGAGGCCCAAAAGGGAATGAATGTTTTAGAGGCGGCCCGTGCGGCAGGCATTGAAATCCCGAGCCTGTGTTACCTTCGCCATATAAATGAAATAGGCTCCTGCCGGGTCTGCCTGGTGGAGGTTGAAATTAATGGAGCAATGACTCTCCAGGCCTCCTGTGTTTATCCTGCCACTGAAGGACTGGTGGTTTATACTTCCTCACCACGGGTAAGGCGGGTCAGAAGAACTATGGTGGAGCTGCTATTATCCGATCATCATCGTGAGTGCACCACCTGTATCCGCAATTTAAACTGCGAGCTGCAGAATATAGCGGATAACCTTGGGATTAGAAATATCAAATATACTGGCGAAATGAAAGAATTACCGGTGCAAAATAATAATCCCTTTATTATCAGGGATTATAACAAGTGTATCAAGTGCCGCCGGTGTGAGGCAATTTGCAGCAAAGTGCAGGAAGTCAATGTTTACTCCGCTCAAAACCGGGCTTACGATACGGTTATCGCCCCAGCCTTCATGCAGGACCTTTCTCAGGTAGCCTGTATCACCTGTGGGCAATGCGTTATTGCTTGCCCCACCGCATCACTTACTGAAAAAGAATGCGTGGATTCAGTATGGGAGGCCCTGGAAGACCGTGATAAATATGTTGTAGTTCAGACCGCTCCTTCCATTCAGGTTACCCTGGGGGAGATGTTTGGTTACCCGGTCGGAACAGTGGTAACAGGTAAGCTGGTGACAGCTTTACGGCGACTGGGCTTTGACCGGGTATTTTCTACGGATTTCACCGCTGACCTGACCATAATGGAGGAGGCCAATGAATTACTGGCCAGGTTAGATCAGGGTGATAGGTTGCCCTTGCTGTCTTCCTGCAGCCCGGGATGGGTTAAATTTGCTGAGCACTTTTATCCAGAATTTCTTGAAAACCTGTCTACCTGTAAATCCCCGCATGAGATGTTCGGTGCTCTGGCTAAAACCTACTTTGCACAAAAGGAAGGGCTGGATCCGGCAAAAATTGTGGTAGTGGCAATTATGCCCTGCACGGCGAAAAAGTATGAGGCCAGCCGACCTGAAATGGGTACCAGCAGTTTTAAGGATGTGGACTGGGTCCTCACTACCAGGGAATTGGCCAGAATGCTCAGACAGGCAGGTATAAAGTTTCAGGACTTGCCTGATGGAGATTACGATTCGCTGATGGGGATTGCCAGTGGTGCAGGGGCCATTTTCGGGTCGACCGGAGGAGTTATCGAAGCAGCAGTGCGGACGGCATATTTCCTCACCTCCGGGCAAGAGCTGGATGTCCTTGACTATGAGGAATTACGTGGCTTTAGCGGGTTGAAGGAAGCCTGGGTGGAGCTAAAGGGCCGGCCGATTAAGGTGGCTATTGCTCATGGCACAGGTAACGCCAGGATTTTGATGGAAAGATTAAAAGCCGGTGAACAATTTGATTATGTAGAGATCATGGCTTGCCCCGGTGGTTGTGTTGGTGGAGGTGGGCAACCGATTTTTGGTACCAGAGAGCATAAAGAAATCTCTCTGGATTACCGGCATAACCGGGCTGATGCCCTGGACCGTATTGATTATTCAAAAGAATTACGAAGGGCTCACGAAAACCCGGCGGTAAAAAAAATCTATGAAGAATTTCTTGGGCGCCCATTGAGTGAAAGGTCCAAGAAATTACTGCATACATTTTATACCCCGCGAGGGGAATTGCCTGGTTTTAAACTGGGTGAGGAAAAAGACAGCCATGATGATAGGGCCGAGGAAAAAATACCGGCGCTTCAGTCCTAAACTGCAAGGTTAACATAGATGAAAAGCCCCCGGTTGATTTAAGGTGGCTTTTTTCTTTTTTGTATAATTATATCTGGGCGTGATCTGTATTACTTTAGCTATATGATGCAAATTTTACACTGACTGCAGGAGTTTTTCATAAGGCAAAGAAATAAATGGTATCCTAAACCAAATAAGTTTTCTAACAAACCAACACCAGTTTTTTTAATAAAATTTTTTTGAAAGGGGACAACAGTGGATTATAGCCTGATTAACAACCGGATCATCTTTGAAATTGATGAGATAATTGAGTTGCTAGAGGACTTAATTGATGAATATGTGCTTTTAGAGCATTATTACGAAGATCAATTAATAGAAGCACAGATTATTTATTTTGAAAATATTGAGTTTGACTATGAGGTTGGGGGGGCAGTCAAGTACTTTAAGAAAAACTACTTTATGGACAGTTCTAATGATCAGGAGTTTAGCGCTCTTTTGCGAAACAACTTTGCCAATAGTTTGTATATTAATGGTTCACATATTGAAATAGAAATAGAAGGCGGGCGTGTGGTAGGCTTTATCGGAAGTCGTGGTGAACTGGTCTTGCGGACCGGGCTAGACAGCTATGTTTTTTCTTCAGTTTTTAACTTGCAGATTTCACCGGCGGATGTTCCGGTGCTTTTGCATGCTGTTACAGAGACCCTCAAAGGTATCCATAATGAAATCGTTAATAACAAAATTGAAACTGAGTCTTTTGCTATGGTTTCAGGTGTATGTTTGATGGCAATATCGAAGTTAAACGAGCTTCCCATAAACGAATATGAGTTAAATCTTTCACATGATGAAATGCTTCTATTAGGATTAGCCTTAAATATTTCTGCTGAGCATTCTAATAGAGAAACGCAAGGGGTAATCAGGTCTATTATGGAGCAGATAAAATTATATTTTCCAGAAATTGAACATATATCTCCGGAAAGTTTTGAGTCCCATTCTAATATGGGCCAGATCCTGGATTTTAAAAGGCCGGATAAGTCTTCCTAAGTAAATAGATCTAGGTAATATTCTTCTCGACATCAATGTTTTAATATGTTAAAATGTTAAAGTAGTAAGCAATAACCGGAGGGGTAAGCCTTGTACTCTAGAAAACTGAAAGAAGAACTCTTAGACAAGCTCTTTGAAGCCATTCTATCGTTAAAAAGTATTGATGAATGCTATCAATTCTTTGAAGATATCTGCACGGTAGCTGAACTAAAGTCTTTGGCCCAGCGGTTAGAGGTGGCAAAAATGCTTGAGCTAAACCAGACCTATGGGGAAATCACGCAGGTAACAGGGGCCAGCACAGCTACCATTAGCCGGGTGAAAAGGGCGCTAAACTACGGTGCTGATGGCTATAAGCTGGTTTTAGACCGCCTGGTTCCTGACAGAGAATAGTACACAAAATCAGAAACGGTCTTTATTTAACATTCACTCAAAACAGGCGGCAACTAGCGCTTTATTTTAACGTTAAGGAGTTTATTATGACTGTTGACCTAAAAGTAGTAAAGGCCAAAGACCCGTTGCTAGAGCGGATATTTAAGAGGAGCAGTAGTGAGCATAGGGAAGTAGCCACTCAGGTTGCCCACATTTTGGCTTCGGTTCAGTCAAAGGGAGACGAGGCCGTTTGTGAATACACCAGTCGTTTTGGCGGAGCCAGGCTTTCACCCGGGGAGCTAAAGGTAACCAGAGAAGAAAAGACAGCAGCCTATCAGTTTGTAGAGGAAAGTTTTCTTGATGCAATCCGTCTGGCCTTAGACAATATTACTTCTTTTCACCGCAAGCAATTGCGGCATTCCTGGTTTGAGCCTGGTGAACAGGGAGTCATTTTAGGACAGATGCTCAGGCCACTGAAACGGGTAGGTATCTATGTTCCTGGAGGCAAGGCCGCCTATCCTTCTTCAGTGCTGATGAACGCTGTCCCGGCTAAGGTAGCCGGTGTTAAAGAAATCTGCATGGTTTCACCACCGGATTATCACGGAGCATTAAGTCCTTGGACGCTTGTTGCTGCAGCTGAGGCTGGTGTAGATGAGATTTATAAAATAGGAGGGGCTCAAGCTATAGCGGCACTGGCCTACGGGACGGCTACTGTGCCTAAAGTTGATAAGATTACCGGACCCGGTAATATTTATGTAACGCTGGCCAAACAGCAGGTTTATGGACAGGTGGATATTGATATGCTGGCCGGTCCCAGCGAGGTGCTGGTTATTGCTGATGATACCGCCAACCCTGTGTTTGTGGCTGCTGACTTGCTGTCTCAGGCCGAGCACGATGAATTAGCCTCTGTAGTATTGCTCACTCCCAGCGCAGACCTGGCGCGTAAGGTTAAAGCTGAGGTAGTAAGGCAGTCTTCTCATCTTACCCGGCAGGATATTATTGAACATGCACTGAGCAATAACGGCGTGATTGCCATCACTGATGATTTAGAGCAGGCCTTTCGTTTGTCCAATCAGTTTGCGCCGGAGCACCTTGAGCTGATGATCGCCGAACCCTTCCAATGGCTTTCCCGGATAGAAAACGCCGGGGCAGTATTTCTGGGGCGCTACTCTCCTGAACCTGTGGGTGACTACCTCGCCGGGCCAAACCACATCCTGCCGACAGGGGGCACGGCTAGATTTTACTCTTCTCTTGGAGTTGAAAGTTTTATGAAAAAAACCAGCTTGATTGCATATACCCGGGATGCTCTGGGTGAAACCGGCAGCGCCATTATTAAGCTAGCGGAAGTGGAGGGGCTTACTGCCCACGCCAATGCTGTACAGGTAAGAATGCAACAAGACTAAACGGGATGTGAATACATTGGGCGGACCTCGCCAGGGTTTTATAAGCCGAAAAACAAATGAAACTGATATCAACCTTTCAATCAACCTGGACGGTACAGGGAAATATCAAATACAGACTGGACTGGCCTTTTTCGATCACATGCTTCGGCTTTTTATCAGACACGCTTCTTACGATTTTGATCTGGTGGCCCAGGGGGACCTGGCTGTGGACGGACATCATACCGTTGAGGATGTGGGGATCTGTCTTGGATTGGCGATTAAGCAAGCCCTGGGTAATAAATATGGAATTAAGCGCTATGGCAACGCGATCATACCGATGGATGAAGCTCTGGTTATGGCTGCCGTAGACCTGAGCGGACGGGGGTTTTTGGCCTTCGATGTACCCATGACCGCTCAAAAGGCCGGAGACTTTGAGACTGAGCTGGTAGAGGAATTCTTAAGGGCAATGGCTATTAATGGCGAGTTTACCCTGCATATCCGCTTACTGGCTGGCAAGAATACCCACCATATTATTGAAGCAGTTTTTAAGGCGCTGGGGCGTTCTTTATGTGATGCTACCGCCGGGGGCATCGGAGTTGGTATTCCGTCTACCAAGGGTATCCTGTAAATATCTGTTGCCGGAAATTAGCTGGATGACATCGGCAAGTGGTTATTGTTTTTTGCCTCAGATGGGAAATTGTTTAGCAACTATCCATAAAAAAAGCCGGTGAAGGCAAATTATTGCAATTATTGATTATGGAATGGGAAACCTGAGGAGTGTTCACAAGGGTTTTGAGAAAGTTGGAGTAGAGGCCATTGTAGCACAAAGCCCGGGACAGGTAGCTGAAGCCGATGGTGTGGTCCTGCCTGGGGTGGGCGCTTTTGCAGATGCCATGGACAACCTCTGTTCGTTGGGAATGGATGCGGCTGTTTACCGGGTAATTGCAGACAGGAAACCATTTTTAGGTATTTGTCTGGGACAGCAATTGCTTTTTGAATTAAGTGAGGAGTGGGGACTACACCAGGGGCTGGGTATTTTCCCGGGGCGGGTCCGCCGCCTGCCGGATGGGCAGAAGGTGCCGCATATGGGTTGGAACCAGGTGGTGATCAAACAGCCTGACCCACTCTTGGCGGGGATACCGGGTGATTCTTCTTTTTACTTTGTCCATTCCTATTATGTTGAACCATCTCAAGAAGAGTTGACCCTGGCGACAACCGAATATGGAGTCCGCTTTGCCTGTATTGTGGGGAGAGGGAATATATACGGCATTCAGTTCCACCCGGAAAAAAGCAGTGCCCTTGGTCTAAAAATTCTGGAGAACTTTGGGAGGTTGGTTAAAGGATGTTGATTATTCCAGCAATCGATTTGCGTGCCGGGAAGTGTGTGCGGCTGGTGGAAGGCAGATTAGAACAGGAAACCGTCTATTCGGACGACCCGGTGGCGATGGCTGTGCACTGGCAGGAACAGGGCGCCAAGTGGCTTCACGTGGTGGATCTGGACGGTGCCTTTGCCGGCGTTCCAAAAAATTTGGATGTAATCAGCGGGATCTTGAACGCTGTCGACATGCCGGTACAGGTGGGTGGTGGCATTAGAAGTCTGGATATTATCAGCCACCTTCTGGAATTGGGGGCGGCACGGGTAATTCTGGGGACGGCAGCTATCTTAAATCCGGAGATGGTGTCAGAAGCCTGCGACAGGTATGGAGATTCTATATTGGTTGGTATCGACGGGCGAAATGGCCGGGTGGCCATTGAGGGCTGGGGCATGACCGTGGACAAAAGTACTCTGGAATTGGCGCAAGACATGCAGGCCAGGGGTATTAATAGAGTTGTGTTTACCGATATCAGGCGTGACGGTACGCTGCAGGGGCCAAACCTGGAAGCAACCGGCGAACTGGCCCGGGCCACAGGATTAAAAGTAGTGGCCTCGGGTGGTGTTTCTAATATTGACGACCTAAAAGCGGTTAAAAAACTTGAGCCCCTGGGTGTTGACTCGGTCATTATGGGTAAGGCCCTTTACGCAGGAACGGTAACCTTAAAAGAAGCGCTGGCCATTGCCGCACTCGAAGAAGTGAAGTTATCATAGATGTTGCAAAAAAGAATAATTCCATGTTTAGATGTCGCCAGTGGGAGAGTGGTCAAGGGGACTAATTTTGTTAATCTAAGGGATGCCGGCGACCCGGTGGAGCTGGCTGCGTTTTATGACAGGGAAGGAGCGGACGAGCTGGTATTTCTGGATATAACCGCTTCTTTTGAGGAGCGCAATACTACCCTGGATATGGTCTACCGCACCGCTGGAGAAGTGTTTATTCCTTATACGGTAGGTGGTGGGATCAGTACCCTGGAGGACATCCGCGCGATTCTGACTGCCGGTGCGGATAAGGTCTCCCTCAACACCGCGGCCGTTAATAACCCGCAATTGGTGGCCGATGCCTCGGGCAAATTCGGCAGCCAGTGCATTGTGGTCGCCATCGATGCCCGCCAGTCCGGACTAGCCAGCTGGGAGGTCTTCATTCACGGCGGGCGCACACCTACC
>JAQVGZ010000125.1 GCA_028696455.1 Desulfotomaculaceae bacterium
TGGTAAAGATTAATTTATTTTAATGGTAAGCTTAACACATCAAGTGCAAGGCTACATTGCAAGTTAATATGCAGTGATGCGCACTATAGTGAGTTCACAGGGACAATTATTTGCCGTTTCTTTACATCAATAATCCCAAGAGAAGTGATTCTTATTTCGGGTAGAAAATCGCAAACCAGAAACAGCATTGTAAAGAAAAAGTCGTTATAAAGGTAACCGCATTCTCTAACCTTTTTTTCCAGTTCTTTCATTTCGCTGACAATTGTGGCAAAGGAACAATCGCTAGCCATGCCTCCTATTTTAAGCGGCATACGGAATGATACTTGACCGTTTTCAACCAGCACAATTCCACCGTTCATCCCGGCTACCTCAGAAGCAGCCAGGGCCATGGCTGAGCGATCCATACCCAAAACCAGAAGGTTATATGAAGAATTATATGTGGAGGCAATTGCCTCCAATTGGCCGAGTCCACTAACAAAGCCGTTTGTAACCCATTTACCACAACAGTCCATCAAAGTACAATAAAGCAAGCCATCCTCACGTTTCAATAAACCTTCAAACGGCTTAAGCAAACGGTCCTGTCGTTTAGTAATAGCAGCAGAAACAGCGTGAATTACCGGAAAAACCTTCTCACCATCTGAAGGGACCCCGAATAGCGACGGGTTACTAAACAATGACGGACCAGGTAACTTGGTAAAACCCATTTCTTCCCAATCCGGTGCTTTAAACGGTACGGTCAATTCCCCGTCTACAGCTACCAGCTTACCTTTGGAAAGGACCATATGTGGCGCAAATCTTTCCAAATCGGGCAGCAATAGAATATCGGCCTGCCGACGGGGACTGATCGAACCTAAATTATTTTCCATCCCAAGGTAGACAGCTGTATTTATTGTAGCCATTTGTAATGCTGTAACGGGATTTACACCTGCTTTTACAGCCATACGAAACATTCCGTCTATATGTCCTTCCCTGGCAATAAAACTTGGACAAGAACCATCAGTGGTAAATAACATCCTGTTCGTAGGCAAATGCATTTCTGTAATTGCGCGAAGCAATTCAGGCAGATCCGGTCTAAGAGAACTATGTCGCAACATGGTCCAAAAACCTAATCTCAACCTGTTAGCTACATCGTCAGCAGAAATTGATTCATGGCATGAATCCGCACCAGCCGCAGCAATTACATTTAAATGATCATTGGAACACCCTGCTGTGTGTCCTTCAAAACCTTTCTGAAAGGCCCTGGCCAGGCAAATCTTTTCTAATAAATAATAGTCGCCCTGAACAATTAGTGGCCAGCGATTTATTTCACTTATTTTAACGATTCGTTGATCGGCATAAAGCTCTTGTAAATTAGCAATTGAAAAAATTTCTTCTTCATTTGGGTCCGGAGACTGGTGTACTGCCCGGGCCATCCAATAAATTTTGACCGGCAGGTTATCCAGTGTATCGACCATCTTTAAAAAACCCTTTGCTCCAAGATGAACAAAGAAAAAAAGACTATCACAAACGATTGTTGTGGTCCCACGGCATAAGGCCGCTTCCGCCAGGCTGACCGGATTATATATCTCCCACGGATGAGAATGAGGTTCAATAAGGCCTGGACAGAGGTAAAACCCCCGGGCGTCGATGATTTTGGTATTTTTACCTACCATTTTTTCACTTTCGCCGACATAAGCGATTTTGTCTTGCCATACGGCAATGTTGGCCGGGTAAATTTCACCGGACAGCACATTAACCAGGGAGCCACCCTTAAGATATAAATCTGCCTCCCGCCTGCCGGCGGACACATCCAACAACTTTTGGAGATCTAAAATTGTTGATGACAAACCTTCCACTCCTCAAACCAAAATACGGACAGATACCCCCCATTAGAGAAACTGATAAATATCCGGGATTGAAACTCAATCCCGGGATTCATAGCAGCCAGGCGCCTATTATATAAACCCTATTTTAATTTAAACAAGCACTCATTTCAAAACTGTCATTACCTTTAATATAACTATTTTTCACCCATTGTTCTCCACCTTCAGCGGGAAAGTCTTTCCGGTAATGAGCGCCCCGGCTTTCTTTCCTTAAGAGAGCTGATAAAGCCATTGCTTTTCCTACCAAAAGCATATTATCGGTTTCTAGTTTATTAATTAATTCCTTGAAATCATTTACCTTGGTTTCAGAAAGTTTTTCTTTTAGTTTTTCAATATCACTAATTAACCCGTGCAGTTCTTCGTGAGTCCGGATAATACCAGCCTTTTCCCACATCAGATGCTGTAAATCTCTACGCATTTCTTTAACTGAATGTTCTCCACTTTTTTCGAAATGGGATTTCAAATCTTTAGTTATTGCCTGGAGGCTTTCAATACCGGGAGTGCTTTTATAGTGAAGGGCATATTGAGCAGCAAGCCGGCCGGTGATATCACCATAAACCCAGGCTTCAGTCAAGGCATTACCGCCTAACCTGTTAGCCCCGTGTACACCGCCATTTACTTCCCCTGCTGAATACAGTCCCTCGATTCCCGTCTCCCCTTGCTCATTGACCAATAATCCTCCCATAAAGAAGTGAGCAACCGGGGCAATCAGGAAACGATCTCTTTCTTTTAAACCCTTGGGAATGAATTTTGGTAAATGTTTAATTTTATCTTCCGGGATGGTCGAAAGATCCATCCAAACACCACCATTAACCCCCCTGCCTTCTTTGATCTCTTTTGAAATAGCCAGGGTCAAGGCATCCCTTGTCATTGTTGAAGAGTTTTTTAGGCCATAAAGCAGAGCAATATCTTCCCCAAGGCTGTTGAGTAACCTTGCGCCTCCCCAGTAAACTAATAATTCATAGATAACCATTACTTTGACAAGCGAAGATTTAACTAAACAGGTGGGGTAATACTGAACAAACTCCATATCTATAAGCGGTACTCCTACCCGGTAGGCCAGGGCATAGCCATCGCCTGTTGAGCCGGGGGCATTGTTTGTTTGGGAATAAATCTGCCCGGCCCCGCCACTGGCGAGGATTGTAGCCTTAGCCTGTATTAATATAATTCCTTGGCGGGCCGGATCAATAGCCAATGCACCCGAAACGTTGCCATGGTCACCGCGACAAAGGCGAACTACGAATGCTCCGGCCAAAAAATTTACACCCAAATTTTTCGCGTAGTTAAACAGTGGAATTGAAAAATCCGTTCCAAAACTATTTTTCGTGACAACATTTCTAGCAATGGAGTGACCTGGTAAAGAGATGATTCGTAATTTACCGTTGCTCTTTTTTTGCAGCGGCACACCATAACTCAGTAAATTTTTTACCTGTTCCCGCGCGCCGGTAGTCATGGTATGGACCATTTCAGGCCGGTTAATCCACCTGCCGGCTATAAGTGTATCGGACAGATGTTGTTTTGGTGTATCACGTTCATCCCACAGTCCTGTAGATGCCGAAAAAGACCCTCCTGAAATGGCAGTATTGTTCGCGCGCCCCGGACGGCTTTTACTAATCAACAATACTTCAGCGCCCTCTTTTTTAGTTGAAATAGCCGCACATAAACCCGCGCCGCCGCCGCCAATAACCAGGACGTCAGTATTGATCACCTCTAAAACGTCCATATCTTTACACCTCTTTATCTGTCTAAGATAATAGTTAATAAATCGATAAGGAAACAAGTTTATAAATTGTCGCTACTTGGCCAGCATTCGGTCACTAATAAGAACGCTAAGGTAATCAGCAATATATTCTGAGCTGTAAGGACCGTCATTCCGGTACCACTGAACGAGCCAATTACACATACCTAAAATCGCCAAAACCGTGAGTTTGATATCTACTGGGGGAAATTGTTCAGCCCGAATCCCCTCCTCCAAAGTTTCTCTTAACAGCTTCTCATAAATATCCCGTTTAAAAATGTACTGAACAGCTTCTCATAAATATCCCGTTTAAAAATGTACTGATCACGGTGTTCCGGAGTAAGCTTATCAATTTGATTGGAAGCAATTACAAGATACATATTATTTTTTGTTAAATGTAACAAATGAATTTTAATTAAATACTTCAACCTTTCCCGCGGAGTAAGTTCCCGTTTTTCACATATTTGTAGGGCAATACTAAGAATTTTATTAATTCCTTCATTTATAACTTCATTAAGTAATTCCTCTTTACTACTGAAATGATAGTACAAACTTCCTTTTAAGATGCCAACTCTATTAGCAATGTCTTTCATAGATGTTTCAGCATAACCTAAACGCCGGAAGAGTTCAGCTGCAACTTGAATAATTTCATCCCGTTTATTAAGGCCTTCCATGGCAATCCATCCGCTCCTTACCTTGCTTATTGTTTACCTGATTTAGGCTTCATACGTATGATTGTTTCTTACCGTTTCTTTATTAGGTTGCATATTCCATTCAAGATATAAGGCTATTCACAATTCTACAAACATTTAGGTGAAACCTTTTTTACTGTTTAATAAGATTAGCAATGACCATGTTATCAGTTGAGCGGCTGGAGTAAAAGGCGCAGGGTGCAGAGTCTGCATCTGGAGGCCGATTAAACATACGGCATAGCAATCTATTAAAAGCCCTACTATGCCGTTTCTTTGTCTTACATTTATTTAAATAAAACATTTGCCATTGAAAAGTAAACAGGAGTACTTACACTGGAAAGATCATCCCAGTGATATAGTGAGCCATAATTGCTGTAATTAGGCAAACGACAAATGAGACTACCAACCCGCCTCTAAGAAAATCGATCATCTTTACATAACCTGTTCCATAAACGATGGCAT
>JAQVGZ010000040.1 GCA_028696455.1 Desulfotomaculaceae bacterium
ACCCGTTCCCATCCCGAACACGGCAGTTAAGTCCTCCAGAGCCGATGGTACTTGGGGCTTGCCCCTGGGAGAGTAGGTCGTTGCCAGAAAATTTTTAAAGCCTCATGATTATGACCATGAGGCTTTTTATAGTAACCTATCAAATACGCCATGTGATTAATTTACTGCCTACTGTTACCACCTCTACTTCAGCTGTAGAGATTCTTTCGATCAAGGGATATTTCGTTTCAACGTCATCATTTTCATTGTGCAGGTTTGTGTAATGATCCAGATCTGAGCCAGCTGTCATCAAAACCTCCGGCTCTTCCGAAACTTGACCTAGCTGGTCTTCTGTTAATATGCCACCTGGCTCGGTGTCAATGTCAGTGTCAACAGCTGTGGTTTGCGGCTTATTTAGTCTGGTATCATCCCCACTAGTTTTTTCTTCCGGTAAAAAGGCGCTGGTGAAATAAAGCAAGTAATGCCCGTTTTCCTTGCGGGCGAAGGTAACCGGTAATACTCTTCCAGTACCGGTTTGCCATACTTGCGGGTGTAGCTTTATGTTCCTAGTGTCCTTCGGGCAGGTCAAAATACTGATCCTATCCATATCGGAAAAATTATTTACTGGAAGATAAAAAGTTTCTCCACGTTCATGCCAGCAAACAGCAATTTCCTCTTTCCAGGGAATTAGAACTGGAGAAAATATTATTTCACTGTTTTCGAAGAGATTTATTTGCGGCTGCCAAAAAACTGAATTTGCCCGGTAGTTTAGACTGAATTTCTGAGCCTTTGCGGTTACCCATAGAATATGTGGTTTATTATTACGATCAATTGCTATTGCAGGTATGCCGCAATTGCCGTTATCGTTAATCAACGGCAGGGGAGAGTCCCACTGGTTATCTTTAAAATTATAAAAGCTATAATATAGTTGAAAATATTGGCCGTCAAAGTAGCGGTGGACTAAGTGTAAATTGTCTTGAGCATCACTTTCTACAGCACCACATAAAAAAGAAATATATTTCTCCGAATAACCCTTTCCAGTGCTAATATTCAAACAGAGATCTGAAGCGAAAGGGACGTCATAATGGATTCTAGCAAACTGGTTCTCCCTGGGGTGGATGAGGTAGTGTTTTACGGACCATGCATTTGTAGTTTTTCTAAACCCACAGATAATATTCACAAAGCCTGTTTGATTGACATGCACGATGGGGGAAAAAGGCTGTCCACTTCTAGTATCAAGCGGTAGGATTTTTGCTGACCATTGATCATCCTGACATTGCAGATAGGTTAGTTGATTAAATTTTCTAATAGCGCAAAGATGAATACCATTGTTTTGGTCTAGAGCTACAGAAAAAGGTCCAGTAACTTCATTGGCCAGGGCAGTTGGGTTGGACCACGTCTTTCCTATATCTTCAGATTTTCCGCAATTTATTACACCATCCGGGGTTAGATAAAAAAGCCATAGGTTGTCGAATGTGTCCCGGAGCAGGTGATTAATGAGTAGGAAATTATTATCTGATGACACTATATAACCAGTTGAAGCATCCACGAAAATGCCCTCCCAATCATAATATGTAAGATTTAATTGACTCCCAGTTTGTTTCTGAACAATCACCTGGCTCCCATGTTTCACTGTTTCCATTATAAATGTTTACACACTCAGCATCTCTCAAGACGAAACAAATAATGATCGGGCGGCAGCGGTCAAAACTTTCACATGTCGTTCTCTTGTCAGGATTACAAATTGTTTCTTTAACAATACTTTTTAACTCGCTTACGATTATGTTAATATTTCCCCCCTTAATTTCAGCAGCTGTTTTTACTGAGATGTTGTTACTTAGCTTATTTAGGGTTGTATTTACAATCCTTTTCACTTCATCAGCGATTACCTTCATATCATTCTGGTTTAATTCATCAATTGTAGCCTTGATTATTTCCATTGCCTCCGTAATATTTTTAAGCATCAAAGATCTCCTTTTTTAAGGATTCTGACAGTAAGCCCGTTAAAAATTCAATTTATAATAAAAGATATTGTACTGTAAAAAAAATATGTTTGGAAAAGTTTTCAGGCAAAAAAAAAGCCGGTAAGACCGGCATTAATAATCATTAGCAATTCAGATATTTGTTATAGTCTTCTTAGCATTGATCTTCATCCGGGCAGCATTTGCCGGGATTCCAGTCTTCGCAAGCCCCGTTAAAGATATTCACGCACCGTGCATCTTTGAAAATGAAAAAAACAAAATTGGGACTAACACAATCCACTCTTCCTGCTATGCCGCATTTAGAGCGATCGAGTTCACCCATTGTCTCTTTCATGGCCTCCATAGTTTCCTTAACCACTTAGGAAAACCTCCTTAAATTAAGTCTTAATAAAATCTATGCGGAGAGTTCGTGAATAGTGCCTTTGGGATAAGCTTATTTAACGGAAACATTTAACATATATTTTTATATAATTATAAAACATGTTTATCTTAATATTAATATTTACTTTTTACGCCATCATTTGGTATAATTATTGAAGAAATTCGTCTAAAAGAGGGGTATAAAATTGAAGGCTGTTGGCATGGTAAGAAAAATTGATGATCTTGGTCGAATTGTACTTCCCGCCGAGCTCAGGCGTGTAATGGGCATTGGTGAAAAGGACCCGTTGGAAATTTACACTGAAGCCGATAAGATAATCTTGAAGAAATATGAGCCTGCTTGTGTTTTCTGCGGAAACACTGTGGATGTGCAGATCTATCGTGGTAAAATGGTTTGCCGGGAATGTGCTGAAGCTGTTTATGAGTATACTGGAGCGGTGTAATGATTGTCCCGGATTGTTTACTGCGGATATAAAGTATAATATTAGATGGTACCTATACATACTGGCCACACAGAAGATTTTCTAGTGTGGTCTTTTCTTCTTTAGTCATCTTGAGCATTTATTAAATAATTTGAAATATAATGAGTGATTTTTTGTAAAATAAGCATACTAACAATTAGAAATAATGATTTTTATTCGGGAGATTGGCTGTGTTAGTTAAATTATTAACAAGAGCTTTTAAGAGGAAACCCGCTGTTAATGCACTAAGCAAACAAATTGAACAGCGGGTTTATCGCTCCGGGGACTTAAATAGGATTTATGTAACGGCATTTCTTAAGGATAATCTGGCCTTGCTAAAAAATATCCTTGGTCAAAGTCAAGATGTGATATTTCGTTCCTTTCGATTGGGCCAGGCAGAACAAGCTGAAGCGGCAATCGTTTATATTGAGGGCATGGTAGACATTAATGTACTGAATAACAATATCATCAGGCCGCTGATGACTGAGCTTTGCCACCCTGGTGGCAAGCATGCTGCCGGGGAAAGTTTTCGGGAATTATTGACAAGCTCTATTCTTACGGTATCTAACGTCCACGATACCCGGGTAATGCACGATGTGGTGGCCGGAATATTGTATGGTGATGTCATCCTGCTCATTAATGGACTGGAGCAGGCCTGGGTCATTGACCTTAAAAAGTGGAATATGCGCTACGTTACCGAGCCCAGTGCGGAGGTTGTAGTCCGGGGCCCCCGGGAGGGGTTTACCGAGACCCTACGCACTAATACCACTTTGGTTCGCCGGAAGCTAAGGAGCCCCAATTTAAATTTTGATTTTCTTAATATTGGCCGGGTAACCGCTACAGAAGTCTCGATTGCTTACATTAAAGGCATCGCTTCCCCGGATCTGATAGCTGAGGTAAAGAATCGTCTGCAGCGTATTGATACTGACGGGGTGCTGGAAAGCGGTTATCTTGAGGAATTTATCGAGGACGATCCCTATTCTCCTTTTCCCCAGGTGCTCAACACCGAACGGCCGGACAAGGTGGTTGCCTCACTTTTAGAGGGTAGGGTCGCTATTCTCACTGACGGCACCCCTTTTGCGCTAATTGTGCCGGTCCAGTTAACTGCCTTTATGACTTCCCCCGAGGATTACTATGAGCGCTATTTTATTGGTACCGCTATTTTATGGGTAAGGTATATCGCTATGGTCACGTCGCTGTTGCTTCCATCGCTTTATATTGCCGTTATTACCTTCCACCAGGAAATGATCCCTGCCCGCCTCTTAATCAGTATAACTTCCTATCACCAGGGAGTGCCTTTTACAGCGCTGGTGGAGACCCTGCTACTAGAGTTCGTCTTTGAGGTTATGCGTGAGGCCAGCGTTCGCCTACCCCGCCAGGTCGGACAGACGGTAACCATTGCTGGCGCCTTGGTAATTGGTCAGTCTGCGGTGATGGCCGGCCTGGTCTCGCCCTTGATAGTGATCTTGGTGGCGACCACCGGTCTGGCGTCATTTACTAACCCGTCCTATAATTTCGGTATCAGTATGCGCCTGCTGCGCTTTCCCCTGATGTTACTGGCCGGTACATTAGGTCTTGTCGGAGTGATCTTCGGCGTACTGATGATCACAATTCACCTGTCCGGCCTGCGCTCCTTTGGGCTACCCTATCTGTCAGCCCTGGCGCCGCTGCACACAGGAGATCTCAAAGATGTGCTGGTACGGTCCCCCTGGTGGGCTATGAACTATCGTCCGGTGGATATCGTCAGGCGCAACCGCCGCCGACAGGCGGTAGGTTTGAAGCCTGTCCAGGTAGGCGCAAGTCGACGCAAGGAGGGCCGATAGATGGCGAGACGTGTAGCCCTTCCCCTACTAGCTATTTTTCTTATTACTACTCAGCTCGGCTGTTGGGACAGGCTAAAGGTAGAAGAATTAGGAATTGTGCTCGGGCAAGGGATAGAGCCGGCGGCCGGCGACAAAATAAGGATAATCTTGCAGGTGGTTAATCCCGTAGCCCAGGCGAATGGTATGACGACGAAAGGTCTGCCCTACAATAAGCCATACACCAACCTGGTTGCGGAGGGAGACACCCTGTTTGAGGCGATTAGAAAAATGTCCAAACTGACGGGTAAACGAAATATTGCTACCTTTATTCAGGTGGTAATTGTATCTGAAGATTTAGCCCGTGAAAAGGGGATAAGGGATTTACTAGACCTGGTAGATCGCGATCCGGAGTACAGGCGATCCCTTTGGCTTTTGATTGGGAGAGGGGACCTGGCGGGTTTGTTGGATGAGCCGGGCCAGCTCAACACCATACCGTCTGAACGTATTCGTGAAATCATTGAGCGTGGACATCAGGCTTCAGTTTACGCGCCGCAGCGTTTGGGTGAATTTTATAAATTAATGGAGAGTGAGAGTAGCCAGCCCTTTACTGCGGTTGTTGAAACTGAGCCCAACCTGGCGGTGCCCTGGGAAAAAGGGCACGGGTTATCCGACAGCGACGTCCCGGAGCCCCTACGTCAAATTAAGCTGAACGGCACGGCTGTATTCAACCAGGATAAAATGGTGGGTTGGCTCAATGATAAGGAAAGCCGGGGCCTCCTCTGGCTAAGGGGAGAGATCAGAGAAGGCTATCTAAAATTCCCCAGCCCGGGCGGGACCGGGAAATTGTTTACCACAGAGATCCTGCACTCCAAAACAACCCTGCAACCGGAGATTAGGGGGGGGGATATGCACATGACGGTGAAGATCAAGGCGGAAACCTACTTGGAGGAAAGCCGGGAGCCGATTGACGTTGAAACAATCAAGCGTCTTGAAGCCGCTCAGGCCGTAACCATTGAAGAAGAGGCCAGGGCAGCCCTGGACAAGGCTCAGCAGGAATACCGGTCTGATGTGTTTGGCTTTGGTGAGGCGGTGCATCGCAAATATCCCAGGGAGTGGAAAGAGATGAAAAATAACTGGCCGGAAAAATTTTCCAATATACAGGTGAGTTTTCTGGTGGAAACTAAAATTCGCCATACAGCGATGATTGCCAGCCCGGCAGAGTCCAAGTGAGACAATTATTAATAGGGGGAGTGCCCTTGATTATCCTGGTGGGTCTTCTGTTTGTATGGATCATCACTATGGAAGCGCCACGATTAATAAAAAAAAGATTGTGGCGCGAGGCGGCAGCTTTTTGCGTGCTGATTTTGGTGGGTATGGTATATAGCTTTGGGTTGGTGCTAAACTGGCGGCTTCCCAATCCCGTTAATATACTAAGAGCGGTTTTTGCTCCTGTTACCCAATATTTGGAGCAGTTGCTTACTTAAATGGGCGGATAACAATTAAAAAGGACAGTTGCTATGAGTAATGATCAGGCCGGTTATAAAATTGACGGATATATGACATTTGCCTTGCTCTTGAACTATATTAGCGCCACAGCAGTACTAGTGGTCCCGTTGACTGTAGCTAGGGTAGCCGGTCATGACGGCTGGATATCAACGGTTATTGTAACCTTGGGCGTAACCTATCTAATTTTTGTTGTTTATTGGTTGGGCAAATTATATCCTGGTAAAACAATAATAGAGTATCTTCCTTTACTGCTGGGCAATATTCTGGGCAAAGCAGTAGGTCTTGGTTATGTTCTATTTTTTGCTTGGATTGGTGCGACGGTTATCAAAGAATTTACAGCATTGATTTTTGGGACGGGCGTGTTTACACTTACTCCAGAAATATTCGTTATCCTGATGTTAATCATTGCCACCACTTACGCTACCGCTCATGGGCTGGAAGTAATTGGCCGAGTCATAAGTGTATTCTGGGTATTAATGGGTATTATATATTTAATTTTCAGTATTTAGGAATCGCTTAAATTTAGATGCTCTGCCTTTCATTATAGTTATTGAACTCGGTTGAGTAAACACGTCAGTTGTAAATAGTTAACACAGTAAAGACGGCTGGATAAGCCGTTTTTTGTGTTATGGGTAAGAGGGAGCGGAGCCGAGCGTACCTTACTCCTGCCTTCTCTTCTAAATATAATGGAAAATAGAGATAAACAATGCTATAATAAAATATTGAATGATAATTTTACTATTTATGCGTTAGGAAAGGGTTGTGAAAAATGAGCCTTACTGAAAAACAAATTCAACATATTATTAGCTTACTACAAGATGGAAAAGAATTACCAGTTGATTATAAAAATATGCTTTTCCCTCCTGAGAAAAAAGAGTATGAGCTTGTTTATGCAGGAAAAGAACGCAAAGAAGATATTTTAGCAGAAACTATGGCGGTGCCTCTTCAACCAATCAAAACTTTTTATAATGGAGAAGACGATATATGGAATAATATGCTAATATTTGGAGATAATCTACAAACTATGAAAACCCTGCTTCGAATGAAAAGAGAAGGCAAGTTAGTCAACTCTGATGGTTCAGAAGGTGTAAGATTAATTTATATTCACTTTTTTGTCTTTGACTGCAGCGCACGACACGCCATTCCCAGAGAACGCCGTTTTAAAGCATCGGTTATCTGACATACATAGGGCCCGGCGAAGATCACCTGATTCCCAGCGATTAATCAGGTTCGGTTCCCTGATCAGGGGCCGGCACAGCGAGATATAATCTGCCGTCCCGCTTTCCACCAGGCGTTCGGCCACCTGGAAGGAGCGAATCCCTCCCACCAGAATTAGAGGAATGTCAATGCGCTTTTTGAACTCCCGCGCCTGTTCCTGAAAATAGGCTTCATCTTCTTCGTTTTTTATTCCTACCCGGGAAGGAACCATAGGACCGGAAATCAAACCGCCGCTGAGCTCAATGGCATCAATGCCTGCCCTGGCCATAATTTCTCCGGCTTGCAAGGAATCTTCTATGCTTAGTCCATTATCAATAAAGTCCTGGCCATTCAGCTTGATAATAACCGGGTAATCTTCACCCACCGCTTCCCGAACCGCCCTTATAATCTCGACATGAATCCGTGTACGGTTCTCAATACTGCCTCCGTAATTATCACGGCGCTGGTTGAAGGCAGGGCTCAGAAACTGGTTGAGAAGGTAGCCGTGCGCACAATGAATTTGGACCCCATCGAATCCTGACTCCTTTGCCCTCCTGGCGGCAGAGGCAAAAGCGCTTACTATGCGTGAAATTCCATCAGCGTCAATTTCTTTTGCTTTTGGGGCACCGGGTTCACCCTGGTCCGATACAACTGCCGGAGTATGTTTGAAAGCAAACCTTCCGGCATGGGAAAGCTGCATCATGATCTTGCCGCCGCAGCGGTGAACCGCGTCAGTCATATCTTGCAGTCCTGGAATAAGATCATCCCTATGGGCTCCTAGCTGCCATGGTCCCGCCTTGCCTTCCTCAAGCACGTATGCATGGCCGGTAATGATTAAGCCTACTCCTCCTTTGGCCAGATCAGACATGGTTTCTATCAACCTGGGAGTTGCTGCCCCATCATCAGTTGCCATGCCTTCGTAGGTGGCCGAACGCACAAACCTGTTCTTTAAAACCACACCCTTGATTTCAGTCTTTTCAAACATCCTGTTCATTACTTTCATCCTCCCTGTTTATTCTTGGCCATGCGGCTGAGCGTCAACTTCCTGCTCTTTCAGTCTTATTCCCTATCTACTAATAGGTAAATTACAGTTAATCATGAACTCTGAAGGCATTTTAATAATCTGCCCGTTTCTTCCCTGCCTGCTAAATGGTAAATAAGGGGTAGTTTTTTTACTTTTCTATTTTGAGTTGCCTGTAAAACTGATCAATAATCCTTTTTATCAAATCCTTCTCGAGAACCCGTGCATACAGGGTCGCACTTTTGAAGGAGGTTACCAGCAAGGCCGCCTGTGACACGGCATCACCATCGAACTTAAAAATGCCTTGATCCAGGCCCTCCTGGAGAATACCGCTGACAATATCCAGCTCGATCTCGGTAATTTCTCTGATCTTTTTCTTCATGCTGTCCGGCAACACATCGTATTCCGCCTGTAAGGATAGGATTGGGCACATTAGACCCTCCTTAACCTCCCCGAACATTGCCTGAATATATAAATCCAGCTTTTCGCGAGGGGATGCCAGGCTTGAAACGGTTGTCTTCAGCCTTCCCAGGTTTCGAATAATCAGATCACAAATCGCCAGGCCGAGTTCCTCCTTGCTCGGATAATAGTAATGAATACTGGCCTTCGTGATGCCGATCTCTTTCGACAAGTCGTGATAGCTAAAGCTGTCAAACCCTTTGGTGCGAATAAGTTTATATGCAGTTGCAAGCAATTCCTGTTTTTTGTTATCCATGCCTCTATATTAACCTACTAGTTGGTTGATTGCAAGTCTTTTAATTATATGGGATATGGGCTGTGTCAAGAGTTATCAGGGGTACTCCTGGTCTGAATTGGAATTCCTATGTTAAGCCGTCATGGCAGTGAACCGCGCGATTCTCTTTAATACGACATCCTATCTGCTTCAGACAAATATACAGATCTGCCGTCTGGAGCCCGATAGTGTCTTCGTTCAAATGTTATCTCTCCGGCGGTAGTAACTATGGTGCGCTCACTCTTGCTCTACTTTGACACTTGCAAGCCATAAGTAGTGGCCCGAAAAGCATAGAATGGCTGTAATAAGAGAATGGGATTTGAAGAAAACGCAAAACGTTGTCACATACTGAGTTTTATGGGTGCCATATTATGACCTGGTGAACAATATCCGGCAAATGAACTATATCGGCTGCCTGGTTGCTGATATCAGCAGCAACAATGATTTGCGTGTCTGCGCCTACTGCTATTTGTCCGTTGTACCCCTGGATAAACATCTTGTCCGAGTTCGGCATTATGCGGGATTCCATGTCAGTAAAATTGCACTGGGCTTTATCCTTCAAAGTTATCTTCAAAACCTTCTTTCTGGGGTTGTGTTTTTTGCCTTGCCTTTTGGCCTTTTCTTTCTTCTTTACTTGTTCTTTCCCGGCTTTTTGGCGCGTCCCGGCTTCGAGTTCAGCCATGGCCTTGCGGATAGCTTCCCGGCGCTTTTCTGCTGCAGAAAGTCCCTCCGGCAAGGACCACCCGTTGCCTTTGCCATTGATGCCTGGGGAGAACGGGTTTTTATTGCCGCGGAATCTTCAATTCTGGTTGTCATCTGCCTGCTGTATGCCGCCTGTCGTTATTTCGGCCATGATACGGGCCTGCTTGTAATTATGGTCTGTTTCGTAGCCGATCAGCTGCTGATGGCAGTCACTATTGCCCGCACCAATTTCCTAAACCGTATCGTTGATGACCCTGGTGATCTGGGACCTACCATATCCATGGGGCTTACCTTGAATCACGCCATTTCCATGAACTTCCCTTTTGCGGGCGGGTCGTTATTGGCGGTTTATGGTTACGGGTGGGTGTTTATCGCCGCCGCTGCAATCGCGATTATAAACCTGGGGGCTGCGTTTTTTATTGGCAAACACCAGAAACTGTCGGAAAACCCTGCATGGTTTTTAGAGCCATAATCGTTATAAGTATGGCCCGCAACCGGTTTCCTGGTTAAACACCGGTTCATCCAGGAAGCCAAATGTTATGATAACAAGCTGATTGTCTATATTTCCATAGAAGAAGTCACGGTACTGCCTGTCCCCAATATTCCTTCTTTTTGCCTCTGTTTTGTAATCTGACGTCTGGTTAACATGAAAAGCAGGGGTATTCCCAGTAAACCTATCACTGTTAAAACAACAATGGCATCATTTATCCCATTCATATAAGATTGCTTTAATGCCTGCAATCTGATTAACTCAATAGCAGCGGACCAGGTGGTATCGCCAGCTACCCCGGAACTGGCCAAATAAGACTGCAACTGGTTAACAACAGGCAAGGTTGCAGGTGAACCATAATTAATGTTATCGCTGAACGCTGCCAGGTGGAAGGCTTGCTGCCGTGACACCATATAAGTTGTAAAGGCTACCCCCATTGAACCAGATATTTGTCTGACTAAATTGTTAAGGGCCGAAGCATTGGCCACCAGGGATTCAGGCACTGTCAACATACCGGCGTTGGCTATAGGCATCATGGCCAGACCTATCCCTCCTGCCCTTAATGCCAGCAGGATCTGCAAATCGTTATAAGAAGTATCCAGGCTTAACAGGCGGAGTTGGTAAGTAAGGCCTATTAGAATAACCAATCCAAGCAAGCTTATCCCAAAAGCGCCAAACTTGTCAAACAGTTTTCCGCTAATAGGCATAAAAAGACCGGTAACTAAAGCCATCGGCATCATTAGAATTCCAGTCTGTAAAGAAGAGTATCCCAGCAGGTTTTGCGCATATATTGGCACCAGAAAGACAACCGAAAACAACAATATGGTTACAACTGCTAGCGCAGCCAGGCTCGCCAGCATAACCGGGTTTTTGAAGAGTCTCATTTCAAATAACGGTTCAGGAACAGAAGCTTCCCAAAAGAAAAACAAAACAGCAGAAAAGCCTGATATAACAAAGAGGGTTACGATATTCTGTGAACTCCAGCCCCAGTCCTGACCCTTGCTCAGAGCTAACAAAAGGCAAAAACAGGCTATGATTATCCACAGGCTGCCTATTAGATCTGGTTTCAATTCCTTGTTCAGGGGAGTTTCTTTTAAATAATTTGCAGACAATGCCATAGCTAGTAGTCCAATCGGTATATTAATGGTAAATATCCAGCGCCAGCTAAAAGAATCAACCAGGTATCCGCCCAGAGTGGGTCCGATGGCCGGGGCCATAGCGGCGGCTATTCCCCATACTCCCAGAGCTATTCCGCTTTTCTCTTCAGGAACCATAAAATACAGCATAGACATGCTGACTGGCATTAACATGCCCCCGCCAACAGCCTGTACAATACGAGCAATGATTATCGAATTGGTACTCCAGGCCAGGCCGCAAAACAAAGAACCCAGAGTAAAAACAACCAGGGCCAAAATGTAAATGCGTTTACTGCCAAAGCGTTTGCATAGGTACCCGCTAATTGGAATTACCACTCCTGCAGCCAGCATATAGCCGGTCAAAACCCACTGAATGTTTTCGGTTGAAGCCCCAAAAACCGCCATCATGCGAGGAAGGGCCACATTGACTATACTGGAATCCAGAATTGATATGAAGGCACCCAGGACTAGAATTAATACGGCACCCCAGGGTATCTTAATCTCAGACTGATTTTCTATCAGTGCATCTGATGCAGTTATCATATTAACTTACCCCCCCTAGCGGATGTGGATCTTGACGATCGCATTCATACCTGGCAAGAGGCGCTGGCCCTGGTAGTCCTCAATGCTAATCTTAACCGGCACCCGTTGGGTGGTCTTAACGAAAGAATTGCCTGTATTTTGGGTGGGCAACAGGGAAAAAACCGAATTGGCAGCATTTCCGACGGAGACAACCTGACCCTTAAAATGTATACCTGGGAATTGATCAATACTGATTTCAACTAGCTGGCCTTGTTTAACCTTTTCCAGCTTGTCTTCCTCAATATTGGCAGTAATATATAGTGATTTCAAGTCAGTCATAATCAGTATCGGCACAGTTGGGGTTGCAATTTCGCCGACATGGGCTATTTTCTTAATTATGGTTCCGCTAATTGGAGCTTTAATTACGGTAAGATCAAGATTGATGCCGCTGGTAAGAGTTAAATCCGACTGCCTGCAAACCACACTGTTTTTTTCAACCGTTTGGCCTTCTTCAACTGGCAGTTCCAAAATTTTTCCCGTAATCTGGGGACTGACTTTAATCATATCTCCATCAATCCGCGCATCTTCTGTATGTACAAAGTAGCTGTTTTGATACCAGTAATACAGGCTTATCCCTGCCAGCGAAACTATCATCAAGAATAGTGAAACTATAAAACCAGTTTTTTTCATTTTCCCGCCTCCCCAGTTTTGATCTCCCGCAATTTCTTGTTCTGAGGCTTTACCTTTTGACCATCCTGGAAGGATGCAACTTCCGAAGCCACGATTATGTCCCCCTCATCTAAACCGGCAGTAATCATTACCGACTTATCATCACCGGGGCCTGTTTCAATAATGGTTTTCTTTACGATATCCTTTTCCAGCTTGAATACATACTTTTTATCATTTTCCTGCAGAATCGTTTCTTTAGGTATTATCAAGCCCGATAATCCATTATCCGGAATGGTGATTTCAGCGAACATACCCGGTTTCAGCAAATGGTCAGGGTTATCAATCAGAACCTTAACCGGATAGGCTCTGGTTTGGGATTCGAAAGCCGGTGATATGTTTATTATCTTTCCGTCAAATGATGATGACAGGGCGGGAACCTTTACTTTTACTACTTGATTTATTTTAAGGCTATTGATAAGCGTTTCACTGACGGTACCCCGGACAACTACTTGTTCCAGGTTTGCCATAGCAACAACAGGAGTCTGCGTACCAGCCAGTTCCCCAGGATTAATATTGCGTGCAGTAATATATCCTTTAAAAGGTGCCTTAATAATCGTATCATTATAAGCTATTTGCGCTTTCTCCAGAGTTGCCTGCGCAGAATTCAGCGCAGCCTGCGCTTTCAGGTACTGGCCTTCGATATTGTCAAAATCGGCCTGACTTAGTGCCGAACTGGTCAGTAAGGCCCTGGCCCTTTCATAGCTTTTGGCCGAAAGATCATAGTTTATCTGAGCATTCTCAACCGCCGCCTGGGCGATCTTTACACTGGCCATTAAATCACTGGCATCAAGAACCACTAGTTCTTGACCGGTTCTAACAAAACTGCCTATATCCACTTTGACCTCAGCTACTTTACCAGGTACTTTGCTTACCACATTGGCTGTTTGCAAGGCTTCAATTCTCCCGGTAATGGTTGAATCGCCATTCAGAGTCTGCTTTTGTACCGTTATGGTCGAAGCATATACCGAAGCATCATTCTGAGCAGGTTCCTTCCACAAACATCCCGCCAGCATAATGTTTAACAGGAATAGCACTAAGACGCCAAAAATTCTTTTATTCATATGTTTTTCCCCCCTTTATTCCATAGAAGATTATATCTATCACCCTGGTTATAAACTCCTGGTCGACATTTTCATCAAAACTGTACAATCTCCGCTCGGTTATAAACATAATGAATACACTGACCAGGTATCTGGAAATAAAGTCAACATCTAATTCTTTACGAAAGATTCCGCTGGCCATTCCTTGTTCGATAAATCCACCTATTATTCTTCTTCCAGGCCCATATATGTTCTTTATATAAATATTACGGAGGTCTTCATGATACTGTATTTCAGTAAAAATCACTTTAAACAAATCCAGATTCTGATCAATAAAAGACAGGCGGTTTTGTAATATATTTGCAAAGACCACTTCCGGATTCTGGCCTTCAGATTCCGCCAATGCCTTTTCCAGGGAAGGAATTGCCATATCGGCTATAACTGTCTCTATGGCACGCATTAGAATTTGATGCAGTATATCCTTCTTGGTACTGAAGTACCTGAATATCGTGCCCTCTGCTACGCCTGCTTCCTGTGCAATCTCTTTGGTAGTCGCTCCATTAAAACCCTTTTGACTGAATACTCTTATAGCCGCATGGAGTATAGATAACTCTCGATCACTAATTCTTTTTTCCATATAAACTATTCCCCTTTTTAAAAGATAATGAGTGAGTGCTCACTTATTATTTTAACAGAATAATTTGTGTTTTTTCAACAAAATAAATATAGTAAAGGGATTCATGATTGGTAACAGCGAATCTGAGGATAGTTGGAAAGAGTTCTTTCGCTGTCTAAAAGATCGGGGATTAAACGGCGTAGGTTTGGTAGTTTCTGACGACCATCGGGGATTGGTAAGGGCCGTGCGCAGGAACTTCAAGGGGACCAGCTGGCAACGCGTTTTTCCCGTCCGCAGTTCTGATTGAAGGTCCAGATTGACTTCACCGTACGGCAGGGCAGGTTGCCGCAGCATAACACCAGGGGAAATGTACTTCCCTGGTAATAGCTACAATAGCCCTCTTTGCTGTAATCCGGGCAGCGATAAATGTTATAATGGGTTAAAAAGGGAAAGGACCAGGTTAATTGTTTCCCCTGCGCGACAACATTCCCAGCCAGAATCCGCCTTACATGACGGTTATCTTAGTAATCGTCAACACCGTCATTTTCACCTATATCTGGCTCATGGGTCCAAACGGCATGGAACAGGTTTTTAACCGATACGCCCTGATCCCCGCTGATATAACCGGAGTTTCTCAACAGGGCGGCGGATGGGCGACACTTTTCACGTCAATGTTCCTGCACGGCGGCTGGCTGCATCTTATAGGAAACATGTGGGCCCTGTGGCTGTTTGGCGATAATGTTGAAGACCTTATGGGACCCCTGAACTTCCTGTTGTTTTATCTCGTGTGCGGCCTGGGAGCGGCTGCCGTCCACATTTATGTGGACCCTGTTTCCACGGTTCCTACCGTGGGAGCCAGCGGAGCGATAGCCGGAATTATGGGAGCCTACTTTCTTTTGTACCCCCGGGCACGTGTGACAACGCTTGTTTTCACTCTCTTCATCTGGTTTGTGGACATTCCGGCTTATATATACCTGGGTTTCTGGATTTTGATGCAGCTGTTGGGCGGTACAGCCGTGCTGGCCGGGGGAGCTTCCCAGATAGCATTTTGGGCTCACGTGGGGGGGTTTGCGGCAGGCATGCTGTTTTACTCATTGTTCAAAACCAGGCAGGAAAACAGGCGAATTTATTGGGAATAAACACAGCGCCAGGGCAGGATTTCAACAGTTTGCAGGGAATAAACAGGTAACCGGAGAACCGTTGCAACAGGAGATGAATCGCCGTGGAATGGAATAAGCTGTCAGTTAAAGAACAGCGTGAAATATACAGTGATGTGTTGGGCCGTTTATACTCACTGCAGGAAGGCTATTTTGCCGGACCAGAACGCGATACCCTGCGCCGCGAATTCATGTCCAAGCTTCCAACCGACGATATAGTAGATATCCTGGAAAGAGAAATATACAAGAAAATGTACGGGCTTTTCTTTAATGACTGGCTGACTCTTGACTATCGCGCCGGCCGGCGTAGTCCAACCATGGTCGAGAACATTCTAAAAGAAAAACTTGATATCTTCCCTGGCGCAGCCGAGCGCACCGTTTTAAACAGCCTTGCCAAAAGCTTTGTTGCCCCCTACCGCATACTTAAAAGTCAAAACGGCATTACGCGCATGGAAAACATCATACTGCCGCGGAGAAATTACTATGTTTACACCCCGGACCACGAGTTTATTGTGGGAGACATCATGGTCACCAGGCTCTATCCTGCCGGAAAGCAGGAATGGCTGCTCATGGAACCGTGGCTCCTCTTAATGCCTTTCGATGAAAAACTGATGGCGGAAAGGCTGCATAACTGCATGAAAAGAGAGGGATTTTCCCGGCGAGAAACATCCCTTTTCTGTAAAAAGTCTTTATTAAGTATTCTGCAGGTGGCCAACCGGACCATAATAGATGTTGAAAAAGAGATAGCTGCCAGCCTGGCTCCTCTTGCAATCCGGCCCGAATGGCAGCAGGCCGATCTGCCCAATACCGAGGATGCGCTAAAAGCTCTCTCCAGCATGGAAGACATCGAAGTGCTGGAGACTGACACCCCGGGGCGTTTCCTGCTTCATAATTCAAAGGGCGAGGCCAAATGGACATGGACCTATATAGCGCTGGAAGATGATAAAATAAGGCTCTGCATCCCCCCCAGGGAGGACTCTGCTGCTATACTGGATACCGTTGCCCGCGCTTTAAGCAATGTTACAGAACAACTGGATTTTGAAAGAGTTGGCTGTACTACAGGGCCTGTGGACGCTCTTACCGGAGGAATGATTCTCGACTTCAGCAAGGTCATCGCCAGGGATGGAGAAGCTGCCAGCAGGATACTGATCCCCCGACGTTCTTTGGGAGGAGAGATTGACTCCGTACAGGCTGATTTCTTTGCCAAATTGAGCCTGGAGATTGGGAAAATCCTGAAAGAAGATAAAAGCTGACTCCTCAAACTGTCCTGCAAATGTTGCCGTTATATCTTAACCTTCTCACCGCATGCCGGTCTTAATAGCTCCTTGTCCTTTTTTGTATAATCAGTTATTCTGGTGATACCCTGCAGAAATCCTCTGCAGGCATTAAGTTAGGGGTTTCCTGCATGCGGCGTTTTAACAAGGCCGGGCGAAACTCATTCAGGCCGAAAAGGAGGTAGCGTTATGCGTTTGGGCCAGTTTTTTCAAACTGCTGATAATGAGGGCAGAGAAAAGCATGTTCCTGTTATCGATTGCCCGGCATCGGTGGCAGCCGGGGAGTATTTTGATCTTTACGTGACAGTGGGCAAGGAGGTTCCACACCCAAACAAACCCGAACACCACATTAAGTGGATCCAGCTTTTTGGACGTTTTGACAGCGGGCAGGTTATCCATCTGGCCACCTTTGATTTTGCTCCTGTTTTGACCGAACCGAGGGTAAAAGCCACGCTGGCTTTCGACCGTCCGGTTACCATTTTCGCACTCGCTTACTGCAACATTCACGGGCTGTGGGAAAACTATGCGGAAGTAAAGGTGTTGTAGATTAGGGAATCATGAATGCATAATAAACAATTAGGATCTTACGGGGTTTGCAAAAGGCCGCAGACCCTTTTTCATTTGCCCCTTAGCAGCTTCTTTTCTTTTTTCACCTGATTTTTGCATTATTGTTTTTCTCTTAACACAATAACCATAATTGGGCTGCAACCAATTCCGCTCATTTGACGTCTGAAGTTGTAAATAGAAAAGGCTTGTAATCTATTTACGGAGGCCAGCATTCGGTGGGGAAAAGCGAGCTTACAACGCGCCAGGAGACTATAAAGCGCCTGCAGGTTTTTTTGCAGGAATCGCACAATCTCGAACCAGAACTGGAACAGTTCATAAGACTGTTGATAGTTCATCTGGAAAACGCCGCCTTTTTCGAAAGCATGTCAGAAGGTGGAGAATGCGATGTAGGGCCGGATTCCCCCACCAGCACGAGCACTGACTAATAGCCATTAGCTCAAGGCAAGGATGCCCACGGCAACGTAGAAAGTGCTTAAATTTTTATTTCCAACAAAAACCAGGTTAACAAGGAGATGAGCATGATGAACATTAATGAAATTGCTTTTGACATTGTTTTGGCCAGGAAGATTGGACTCAACGAAGCTATTATGGTATCCGTCCTTAATAATTTAATCCAGACTAGAGGAACGTACTTTAAAGACAGTAAATGGGTCTGTGTGTCTTATGATGAACTTGCTGGCATTCTTCCCTTCATGTCCAGAATGACCCAAATGGTACACATTAAATTACGACCAGAATGAACACCGTGAAAATAGCCCCGAAAATTCTGAGCAGGTTCAGGAAGAACACTCTGCAGAAAGCGGCCAAAAACCTGCTTCTTGCAGTAATGTTCAAGCCGAACATGCTATATACAACAACTGCAGGAAGATATAATCTAACGATAAAGCTAACTTTAAAACAGTAAAAGAAAACTCTGCCGGTTACACAACAGAAGAAGATAATACAGAACTTAGAGATCCCGCTGTTCAAAAAGACCCGTCTCTAAAAGAAATCAAAGACCTTCTCTGGTCGTATGATATAGAAATCTCCTGGAACAAAAAGGCATGGATTGCCCTGAAGCACCTGGCCAAACTGACCAAATCACAAATCGAACAATTCGCCAGAAGGCTGTTCTCCCTTGAGTGTGCCGGAATAGTAAAAAACCCCGCTGGCCTTCTGGTGGCAAGACCTGCAGAGATAATCAAAGCGTTCCAGGAAGGAACACTGTATCCCTCCTGTACAATTGAGTATAGGAGGAGTGACTATTTCCCGCAGTATGTCTATGCGGTCTAGTTTTTTGGCCTGAAAGCCATTAGAAAATCCAGCATGGCTTATCTCTGGGCAAGCGTCAGTTTTGAGTAGTTTTCCCTTACCGGGCCAAAATCTTCTTCAAAAGAATCATAAACTGGAACCATATCGTCTTTCAATCCCAGAATATAATCGGCTGAAATGTTGCATTCGCGGGCTATAAAAGCTAACGCATCAGCAGGTATCCGGTGCTTGCCGCGGATGTAAGCATTTAAAATCTGCTTCGTTATGCCCATTCGCCTGGCCATTTCTGTCTGTGAGATCTTTGAACTTCTTAGGACATTTTCTATCCGCTGGCCGATTATGCTGTTCAGGGTTCTATTTTCCATACAGCTACCCCACCTGTCTAGAAAAATAATACTTAATTCATGAGGGAAAATAAGGAAGAATTGTTTACATCCAGTTTAGATGCTGTGCTTGATGATAATGGAAACAATATCCAGTAATAATAGCTAAGTACTGCTCTAATTCTGGCAAAAAAGCAGGCAGAATTAACCTGCCTATTTATATTAAATTTTTAAATTAGATGAAGCGCAGTAACATTAAACATCCAACTGGAAATAAAACCACCCGTTCTTTTCCACTCAGTTAAAAGTAATGTCTTTTGGAACGGTGATAGCATGGTCTTTTGATTTACCTTTCCACTTCCCAACCCACGGAGGGGTAAGAACATTACCGTTCTTGTATTCCGCTCCGTGAGCGATACTAAAGATTTCGGAATAACCCCGTGCTTCCCATTAGGATACTTGTCATGGTCAGTTAAGCAGATAAAACGCTTAACCTGAAAATCATCAAGTCCGTTAAGACGGGTTATATCCACCCACACGTCATACATATCCAAGTCTTGAGCACGGTTGGAAAATTTTCGAAAACATTTTAACTCCATAGCGGCTTTTACATCGTTAAAACTGCAAGTTATGTCGATGTTTTTTCTTCCGTGGGAAGATTCAAGCTCTAAAGAGAATGTCTGGCGTGGTAAGATACAGAGAAGTTAACCAATGGTATTTAGGATAGAGGAATGATGTAACTGCATTGATGACTCTTTGTTAATCTTAATGCGACTGCTGGTAATCTTCTCAAAGAAAATTTTCCAAGATAAATCTATGATGAAATTTAGACGGTCAATTTTTGACATAGGAATATTATTTACTGCCATATTTTACCTCCAGTTAAACTTTACTCATCTCCCTGTTCTTCCTCTGATTCGTCAGGGTAAGGTAACAACGCTATCTCTCGAAGATGCTTGATAGTTGCCCAACGAACTAATCCAGCAAGATTCCTGTCGGTCATATTTGTCGCTTTTTCAATTGTGGCGTATTCTTCATTGGTAAATGTAGTGCATATCATTTTCGTTCTGGACATATTAACTACCTCCGAAGGATATTGAGATTAACCACTCTCCAACCCCAAAAACTGCTGGATGTCCTTCATCTCCATTAGTTCCTCAACTGTCCAGTAGCGGTGGAATCTGTTTTTGTAGCGAAGTTCCCACCACCTGCGGAAAAGCGGCTCAAGTTCATCGAACATCGGCCAGCGGCTCCACTTCATTTTTTCTCTCAATTCTTCCAGCGTCCAGACGTTGCCGTCTTCCTTTTTGGGTATGTTAATGCGCCCGTCAGATTGGATAATCACCTGCGGCTGTGCAACCTCTTTTTGGAGAACAGTCAACTGCGCCAACCTCCTTTGGATATTTATCGGAAAAAGTTATTAAGCAATCAAGCTCAAAGCTCAAAGTTTGGCAATAATTCTTGTTTTGGGCTTACTGCCT